>JAITGH010000083.1 GCA_031280855.1 Oscillospiraceae bacterium
GAGCGGCAGATCGCCTCCGTATACCTTGACAATCCCAACGGCTCGGAGTACGACGTCGAGGGCGTCATCAGCCCCGACGGGCGCGTGTTCGGAAAAATGTGTCACACCGAGCGCGTGAAACGCTTCGTCGCCAAGAATATTCCGGGTATTAAGGAGCAACCGATTTTTGAAAGCGCATATCACTACTTTAGTTAAGTTCGGACTGTTCGGAGTCGTCAACACCGCTATCGACTGGCTTGTAAGCGTATTGCTCGTGGCGCTGGCGCACGCGCCGGAGTGGCTTGCGACCGCGCTCGGCTATTGCTGCGGCATCGCGTGCAGCTACTTGCTGAACGGACGGTTCACGTTCAAGGCTCGCGGCAGGGTGCCGCAATTCATCGCGGTTAACGCTGTCAGTCTGGCGGTGAGTATTGGGCTTGCCAAACTCTTCAGCGAGATCTTGCACCCATTCACCGCGCCGATCCTGACGTTCAAGCCAAGTACGCTCGACTACATGCTCAGCAAGGCGATCACCGTATGCGTGACGATGGCGATCAACTTCATCGGGTACCGCAAGTTCGTGTTCGTAGTGACGACGAAGACGGAGCGCGATTGACGCGCTCCGTTCAAGGTTCGCGTTAGATTACTCTGTCTGAGCGATAGCGTCGGGCGGTATGTTGATAATCGGATAAACGGGAGTAGCGGCTCCGCCGCCGAGTTGCACGGAGGGCACGGTACCGTTCCACGATTGGATTCGCGTGTACTCGAGCAGTTCGGGCGTGAGGCTTTCAGCGACGACGCGGTTCGCCTCCGCTTCCGCTTTTGCACTGACCTCGACGGAGTACGCGTCTGCGTCCGCGTTGATCTTACGGCGTTCCGCATCTGCGTTGGCTTGAATGATCTGGCGCTCCGCCTCTTTCTGTGCGACGATGTTCTGCGACTCCTGCTCCGTTTGAGTCGTGAGTTTACGTTGTTGCGCGACCTGCTTCGCCTCGACTGCGGCGGTGAACGCGTCCGTGAAGTCGATGTTCTCGATATTCACGCCGATGATGTCGATGCCGTAGTTCGCCATGTCGGTATTCAGCAATTCCTCGATAGCGATGCCGAGCGCCGAGCGGTTCTCTATGAGTCCCTCAGCAGTATAGCCGGTGAATACTTTCTTGAAGTCTTCCAGTACCCTCGGATAGATGACGGTCTGATAGTAGTTCACGCCGACGTTGCGGTACAGATTCTGCGATTGCGTGCGATCGACGGTGAAGTTGACCGAGCCTGCGACGTCAGTCTGCTGGATGTCGGAGGAAAACGCCTCGAGTTGGAACGTTTGGATCTGAACTCGGTTATCGATGATTTCGACTTGCTGATAGGGAAGCTTGAAGTTAACGCCCTCGGTTTGGATGTTGCCCTCGACCTTACCGAATGTTACCAGTACGCCCGTGTGCCCGGCGGGTACGCTTGTTACGCAACTCACCAGTGTAAGCAATAGCGGCAACAACGCAAGGAATTGCATCTGACGCGGTTTCCACGTCCGAGCAGTCTTAGTGTACGCGTTCCCGTTGCGATCGTGCGCTTCCGTGCGAGTGACGGAGAATCCGGTGACGATGAAGACCACGATTGCTCCAATTAGTGCCAGTGTAATCCAAGCCATAGTGTTTTCCTCCTATAATAAGACGTGGGCGGCGCACGGTAGTTCGTCAACGCGCCGCCCGTTGCGATTACTCGCCGTATTTCGACGCGAACCAGAAGAAGCAGCTGGACGCCCACGCGCTCCAGAATAGTCCGCGCTCCCCGAACGCCGTCAGGCTGCGATCCTCTTTCCCCGTCAGCGCGTTGTAGATGTGGAAGTAGCCGTACTTCGCAAGCGCGTCGCAATAGCCAAGCGCGACTTTCTTCGCAAGATCGGAGCGTCCGCACTCCTCAAGCGCGAGCACGATCAGGAACTGCGCGGGAGTGATGACGCTTCCCGCAGTGAACCCGTGCCGGAAGTACGGGCTGGTCGGAGCCTCACTTGCGATCCCGAACGGCGTGTCCAGCCCGTCGTCGCTGAACATCCACGCGATGCTCTTGTCCAGAATCTCCTGCGGGAGCCGCTTACCGAGTATCAGCGCGCAATACAGCGCGACGGTCTTGCTGTCGCTGCGAGCGCCTGTTTCAGGGTTGTAGGCGAACCAACGCTCACCGTCCCAGAACTTCTGCGGGATCTTCGCGATCAGTGCTTTCGACTTCGACTCCCACTCCGCGCAGACGCTTTCATCTTTGCCGATCGAGCGTCCGAACTCCGCCAGCGCCTCCTCACACAGCGCGAGGAACGCGTTAAGCTCCGGGCTCGCGTTCGGGAATCCGACGTTGTACGCGGGACTGTCCTCCCAGCCGGTCTCGATGATGTTCTGGAACTCGACGACACCATCCTTGTCGACGTCACGGAACTTGATCCAATAGTTCGTCCACAGTGCGAGCCGATCCCAGACCTCCAGCTTCTCTTCAACCGGTATCGCGCTGAGATCGCGGTTCTTAAGCAGCCAGAGTAACGCCGCGCCGTGAACCGGCGGCTTCAATCCGTCCGACGGCTGAGCGCGGTACAGCAGCGAGTCAACGATGCGCCCGTTCTGATCCATCTGATCGAAGCTGGAGGCGAAGACGCTCCACGCGTGACGGATGTCGTTGCTCAGCCATACCGCTTGCATCGGCTGCTGCCAGACGAACGCGCCCTCGAAGATGCAGTGGATCATCTTGACCATCGTGTGCTTGTAATCGCTTTCGCCGTCGGGGTCGACGGTCATGTTCCACGTCTGCCAAAGCGAAGTGAGACGATGCGGCTCGTACTTCGCCGGAAGCTTCGGGCAAATCCGGGCGGCGAAGTCGTCGAAGTCGGCTTTGACGTTTGCGAGCCCCTGCTCATACGACGGGTATTCGGAAGTCGGGCGGCGAGTCGGGTCGCGCAGCCACTCCTCGAAGCCCAGCAGCAACTCGCCATTCGCGTCCGGCGTTAGGTCGAACGTGCGCCCCATAGAGACGAGCTTACCCTTCAGCGGCAGCAGCAATACCTTGAACGTGCCGAACCGCACGAGCCGCGATCCGATGTCGTCCATCTGATCCATGCCGCTCGGCAGTGCGAAGAACACGCCTCCGCCCCCGCCGGAACCTCCGGTAGTCAGGCGCAGCGTTAACCCGTCGGTACCTTTCGCGAGTACCAGTCCGCGCTCCGCGATCGTGAAGCGAACCTCACCGAAGTTGCAGCGCAGCGCGACCTCGTACGGAGTCGTGTCGATGACTGCCGGCCAGACTTTGCCGTCGTGCACAAGCTCGAACTTGATCTGACGGAACCCGTTCGGCGCGCTGAAGTCCGACGCCATCTGCGTGCGAGTCGTGCACAGCCATAGGTTGCACTTCCCGTACAAGTCCTCGCCGTTGTTGTCGTTTGCGAAGGAGAAGAACGATCCCCTGCGACCGAACGGCGCGTCCAGTAAGTCCACGAATTTCTTGCTTTGCAGCATTATGTAACCCTCCATTTTATTCTATTCACCTCTATTATACCACAAAGTCAACATAAAGTCAAGCGAAATCGTCAAAATGTCGATAAAATGTAACAATTGCCCCGGCAAGAGCGGCGAGTCCGGGCGGCTTTACCGTGCGAATCGCGGTAAATTGTAAATAAACTAAAAACTTCTGAAAAAACTATTGACAAACGAACGAAAGAGTGCTAAACTGCAATTAGCACTCGAGGTGATAGAGTGCTAACGATTGAGAGGTGCTGATGAACACCGACGCCGGTTTATCTGAACGCAAGAAGCTAATCTTGCGTTACATCGTCGACGAGTACATCGAAACCGGTCGACCCGTCAGCTCGAAGGCTATCGCGGAGCTTTCCGGCTTGAACTTGAGCGCGGCGACGATTCGCAACGAGATGAGCGACCTTGCAGAGATGGGGTTGCTGGATCAGCCGCACACGTCCTCCGGCAGAATCCCCTCTCCGCTTGCGTACCGTATTTACGTTGGCGAGCTAATGCGGGAGCAAAAGCTTTCAGTCAACGAAACGAAGGAGATCAACGAGGCTCTGCGCCAACGGCTTGCTCAGCTGGACGCGCTGATCGCCGACTTGACGCATATGGTCACCGAGCTAACCAATCATCCCGCGTTCGCGCTGCTGAAGAGCCGCGCATACCTTTCCGGGGCGGCGAACGCGCTTGACAGACCGGGCTATGACGAGATCGAGAGAGCCAGACAGCTGCTGGCGTATATCGATACTACGCCGACTGCTCTGCCGCCGGCCTCGGAGCCCGACTCTACTATCACAACTTAAGGAGGCAATTACGCAATGGACGACGAAGCGATCATCACCGAGGAAACACCCGTCGAGCCGGAAGTGCTCGACGCGCCGAAGCCCGAATCCAGCGATGCCGCTCTGGCTGCGGAAAAAGACAAGTACCTGCGGCTTGCCGCTGAGTACGCAAACTACAAGAATCGCACGAAGGGCGAGCTTGACTCACGATTCACTGACGGCAAGTCAGAGGTCGTCAAGGCAATCTTGCCGATCTGGGATAACCTCGACCGCGCATTGAAGCAGGACAGCAGCGACCCCGCCTACAAACAAGGGATTGAGCTGATCATGCGCCAGGTGAACGACACGTTCGAGCGGCTTGGAGTCGCCGCCATCATCGCGGAGCCCGGTACCGCGTTCGACCCGGAGCTTCACAACGCGATCGCGCACGTTGAAGACGACGCGCTTGACGCGAACGTCGTCGCGGAGGAGTTTCAGCGCGGCTTCACGCTCGGCGGCAAGGTCGTGCGGCACTCGATGGTTAAGGCTGCGAACTAGGCGGCCGGAGTTAATTGATTTCCAAACAATAGTAACGAATAGGAGAATGACATGGCAAAGATAATCGGAATCGACCTTGGAACAACGAACAGCTGCGTAGCGGTCATGGAGGGCGGTGAGCCCGTCGTCATCGCGAACGCGGAAGGTAACCGCACCACGCCGAGCGTGGTAAGCTTCTCTAAAACCGGAGAGCGGCTTATCGGGCAAGTCGCGAAGCGTCAGGCGGTTGCGAACCCCGATCGCACGGTAAGCTCAATCAAGCGCGAGATGGGCAGCAACTATAAGGTCAAAATCGACGACAAGCAATACAGTCCGCCGGAGATCAGCGCGATGGTGCTGACGAAGCTTAAACAGGACGCGGAGGCGTACCTCGGCGGCAAGATCACGCAAGCCGTCATCACGGTGCCCGCGTACTTCACGGACAGTCAGCGTCAGGCGACGAAGGACGCAGGGCGGATCGCAGGGCTGGAGGTTCTGCGTATAATCAACGAGCCGACTGCGGCGGCGCTCGCCTACGGCCTGGATAAGGAGATCGAGCAAAAGATCCTGGTTTACGACCTCGGCGGCGGCACGTTCGACGTAAGCGTGCTGGAGATCGCCGACGGCGTTATCGAGGTTCTTGCGACCGCCGGTAACAATCGGCTGGGCGGAGACGACTTCGACAAGTGCGTCATCGATTGGCTTGCGGAGGAATTCAAGCGCGATCAGGGCATCGACCTGAGCAACGACAAAGTCGCGATGCAACGCCTTAAAGAGGCGGCGGAGAAAGCGAAGATCGAGCTTAGCGGCGTTACGACGTCGAACATCAACCTGCCGTATATCACCGCCGACGCGGCGGGTCCGAAGCACCTCGACGTTACGCTAAGCCGCGCGAAGTTCGACGACTTGACGCGGCACTTGGTAGAGAAGACGGTCGAGCCCGTGCGTCAGGCGTTGCGCGATGCGAAGCTGGAGCCGTCGCAACTGTCGAAGGTACTGCTGGTCGGAGGTTCGACGCGTACGCCTGCGGTTCAGGACAAGGTGAAGCAACT
>JAITGH010000101.1 GCA_031280855.1 Oscillospiraceae bacterium
GCTTCGCGCATGTATGCGGCAATCGCCGGACGTGATACTCGTCGGTGAGGCTCGAGACTACGCGACAATCCAAACGGTGCTGACGGCCGCGGAGACGGGGCACCTCGTGATTACCACGATGCACACCGTCGGCGCGGCGGATACGGTCGACCGCATTATCGACATCTTCCCGCCGTCGCAGCAGCGTCAGATCCGCGTCCAGCTGTCCATGCTGCTGCAAGCCGTCATATCGCAGCAGCTCGTACGCGCAGTTGACGGTTCGCTCGTCCCGGCGTTCGAGATCATGAACAGCAACACCGCCGTGCGCACGATGATCCGCGAATCCAAGGAGCACCAGCTCGACTCCGCAATCGCCTCCGGCAGCGCCGACGGCATGATCTCGATGGACGCGTACCTGGCGTCGCTCGCCGCCGCAGGCTCGATATCCGCCGCGACCGCGCTCGAGTGCGCCTCGAACCCCGAGCTGATGGCGAAGAAGCTCGAACCCGCGTGATTGGAGGTGTCGCATGTGTCAGAGCTAACCGGGCGCGAAGATATGCGGATCAAGCGGACTCGCAAGGTGCTATACGGCGCGCTCCTCGAGCTGCTCACGCGTCGGCGATTCTCCAAGATTACCGTCAACGACGTATGCAGCGCCGCGATGATCAGCCGCTCCGCGTTCTACGCGCATTACAAGGACAAGTACGACATGCTGGAGCAATTCCTCTTGGAGGTCAGCGAGCAATTCACTCCGTTCAGCGGCGAGATACTGTACGCGTTCATCGCGGATTGGTCGGCGGTAGTGACGAATCTGCTCGTAGACGCGGACGTACCGCAGCGAGTCGCGGTGCTGAAGTTCATCACCGACCTCACGAACTCCTCAAGCTTACAGCACGACGACTTGCTGCTCGATTTCGTCTCCGGCGGTCTGCTGAACGTCGTGCGATTGCACTTCAGCGGATCCGTGAAACCGCCTGATGCCGAGCTTAAGTCCGCCGTCGGCAGACTCTACGACGCGCTGATGCGTGCGCTTGCGGGGGATACGTTTTGACAATGTATTGAGACGATGGGGGTTAGAACGCGACTTTTTTTGAAAAAAGTCGACAAAAAACTTTACATTCGCCACTGCCTCTAACGGAGGGACTCTTGAAAACCCATATGGCTTCCAAGAGTCGGCAGAAACCCGGAATCTAGAGCAGAACGGGTGACGAGTAATAAGTTGAAAGTTCGCTCAAAAAAAACACTTGACTTTTCCACTGATTTGTGGTATAATAGGATTAAGGATGCCAATACAAAGGAGATCAACATGAAAGACGTAGTAATAGTAGACGCGTGCCGCACGGCGGTCGGAACCATCGGCGGCACGCTCAAGGACGTCCCCCCGGAGGAACTCGCCCGCACGGTTATTCGAGGTCTGCTTGACCGCACGAAGCTCGACCCTGCGGCAATTGACGAGGTCGTGCTCGGGCACTGCCGCCAAAGCTCCGATAACCCGAACATCGCGCGAATCGCCGCGCTTCGCTGCGGGATCCCGGAGTCCACGCCCGCGTACACCGTTATGCGGCAGTGCGCAAGCGCGATGACCGCCGTCGCTCAAGCGGTTAACTCGATCAAAGTCGGTGAGAGCGACGTCGCAATCGCAGGCGGTACGGAAAGCATGAGCGGCGCGATCTTCTACATTCGCGGAGCGCGGTTCGGACTGGGCACCGGGAACACTACGCTGGTCGACAGCCTTACCGAGGGTCAGTTCCAAAGCCAGCCGCAGGAGATCTACGGCACGTTCAATATGGGCATGGCGGGCGGTGAGAACATCGTCGACGCGTTCAACGTCACTCGCGACCGCATGGATAAGTTCAGCCTGCAAAGCCAGCAACGCGCCGCCGCCGCGATCAAGGCGGGACGCTTTAAGGACGAGATCGTCCCGGTAGTTATCCCGCAGCGCAAGGGCGACCCGATAGTGTTCGAGGTCGACGAGTACCCGCGTGAGACCACGCTTGAAAAACTCGGCCGACTTCCGGGCGCGTTCAAGAAGGACGGCACGGTGACTGCGGGCTCAAGCTCCGGCCGTAACGACGGCGCGTCCGCGATGCTGATCATGAGCGCGGATAAGGCGGCGGAGCTCGGGCTGAAGCCGCTCGCTCGGTTCGTCTCACACGCCGTTTGCGGGGTTGACCCGAAGATTATGGGAATCGGCCCGATTCCCGCGATTCGCAAGTCGCTCGACCGCGCCGGCATGACGCTCGACCAAATCGAGCTAATCGAGCTTAACGAGGCGTTCGCCGCGCAGAGCATCGCGGTAATCGAGGAGCTTGGAATCAACGAGGAGATCTGCAACGTAAACGGCGGCGCGATCGCGCTCGGGCACCCCGTAGGCTCCAGCGGTTGCCGCATTATGGTGACGCTATTGCACGAGATGCTCAAGCGCGGCAATCGTTATGGACTCGCAAGCCTTTGCATCGCGGGCGGCATGGGCGAAGCCACGATCATCGAGACGCTGTAACGCCGGAACTCGAAAGGAGTACGTACGATGCGAAAGTGGGAGTACAAGGTTTTTACGTTGCCTGTACACATTTCCATGCGGAAAATGATTGACGAGCATGAGGCGTTACTGAACGAGCTTGGCGCGGAAGGCTGGGAACTCGTTGCGGTTAACGGTCAATCTCGCTTCGCGTATTTCAAGCGCGAGATCATATAACATATATTAGGAGGACACACACATGCAACTGTTTGATTTAACAGGCAAGGGCGCGGTCGTTGTCGGCGGCGCGGGCGGACTGGGACAGGCGATCGCGCAGGGCTTATTGGAGGCGGGGGCGAACGTTCTCATCTCCAGCCGTAAGGAGGACGCGCTTAAGACTGCCGTTGCGGAGCTTAAGACCGCGACGGGCAAGACTGCGGAGTACTTCGCGGGTGACGCGACCGGCGAGCCGGACGTGGAAGCTCTCGTCGCCGCTGCGAAGTCGAAGCTCGGCAACGTGACGATACTCGTCAACGCGCAAGGCTTCAACAAGAAGCAGGACGCGCTCGACTTCGACATCGCCACGTTCCGCCAGATGCTGGACGCGAACGTCACCAGCTTCATGATCACCGCAAAGCACTTCGGGCGCGTGTTCAAGGAAGCGGGCTACGGCAAGATCATCAACCTGTCAAGCGTACGCGGTAAAGTCGCGACCGTCGGCAGCGGCAACGCCGCGTATTGCGCGACGAAAGGCGCGGTCGATATGCTTACGAAGCAGCTGGCCAGCGAGTTCGGCCCGTTCGGAGTTACGGTCAACGCGATCGGCCCGAATATTACTCGCACCCCCATGATGGTATCCGTGTTCGCAAAACGAGCCGCCGACGCGAATATCACGGTCGACGAGTACCTCGCCGCCCAAGGCGCGGGTTACCCCATGCGCCGAATCGGGGAGCCGGAGGACATCGTCGGCACCGCAGTGTTCCTCGCCTCGCCCGCCAGCGATTACATGACCGGCAATATCCTCTACCCCGACGGCGGACTCACCGCAATCGGCTAAACGGGGGCTATGGCAATGTGCTAGCGGAGGTTGAGGCGCGGTTACATAAACAAGTTGCCGTAATAGTCGTTCTCACGCCATGGAGTGCCGACCTGGAACTTGCGCTCCGCCTGAGCGTCGAGAAGCTCGCCAATCAGCCGATTCGACAGCAGGAACCCCTTCGCGGTGAAGCTGTAGCGATCGTCACGCTTCGCCGCGAACCCCATCTTGATGTAGCCCTCCAGCATGCGCTCGATCGGCGCGAATCCGCCGCGATAGACTT
>JAITGH010000103.1 GCA_031280855.1 Oscillospiraceae bacterium
GTGCAGTGACGAGCGGCGCTTTAGTCATATAATCTTCGATTCTTGCCTCAAGATTGGTTAGAAACAGCAGGTCGCGATTCGTGATGATCCCGACGAGCCGACCGTCGGCAACGATTGGCACGCCGGAGATCTTGTACTTTCCCATCAGCTCGTCCGCTTGCGCGATTGAGTTATCGGGCGAGAGGTGGAACGGGTTCGTGATTACACCACTTTCAGAGCGCTTGACAATGTCGACCAGCTCCGCCTGCGCATCGATCGTCATATTTTTGTGGATGACGCCGATCCCGCCCTCTCGAGCAACGGCGATCGCCATACGCGACTCCGTCACCGTGTCCATCGCCGCGCTTAGCAACGGGATGTTCAGCCGGATCCGGTTCGTCAGACGAGTCTCCAGCTTGACCTCACCAGGTACGACCGCGCTTTGCGCAGGTACCAGCAGCACGTCGTCAAACGTGAGACCCTCGCCAATCAATCGTGAAGTGAAACTACTTGACATGGCAGTACTCCTTAAGATAGTTTTTGGGGATTGGGTACAGCTACGCTATCGCTTGCATCGCCGCGCAATGCACCATTACGTGGCATTGCCGACCGGCGGCACTAGAATAAAGTGCCGCCAACAATCGGTGCTTAACGCTTACTGAACTGCGGAGCTCTGCGAGCGGCTTTCAAGCCGTACTTCTTACGCTCTTTCATACGCGGGTCGCGGGTTAGGAAGCCCGCCGCCTTCAGTTTCGCCCGGTGGGACTCGTCAACCAGAAGTAACGCTCTCGCAATGCCATGCCGGATCGCTCCGGCCTGTCCGGTTACTCCGCCGCCCTTAACCGTCGCCGCGATGTCGACTTTCTCCGTGACGTCCAGCAAATTCAGCGGCTGACGCACGATCAGCTTAAGCGTCTCCAGCCCGAAATAGTCGTCAATCGGACGTCCGTTGACCGTAATCTCGCCCTTGCCGCCCACATACAGGTGTACGCGTGCAACACTGGACTTCCGACGTCCCGTTCCATACAAATACGCTCTTTTTGGTGTGTAAACCATTACTGCTTATCCTCCCATACTTCAGGCTTTTGCGCGGCGTGAGTATGCTCCGACCCTGAAAATAGCTTCATCCTAACGATTTGAGCACGACCCAGCGAATTCTTGCCGAGCATCCCCTTGACCGCAAGTCGCATAGCGAGTTCCGGGCGAGTGTTCATGATCGTTTTGTACTGCGTCTCTTTAAGTCCGCCCGGCCAGCCGGAGTGCGTGCGATGGTACTTTTGCTCGAGCTTCTTGCCGGTAAGGATCGCCTTATCCGCATTCGTCACGATAACAAAGTCACCGCAATCCACGTGCGGCGTATACGTCGGCTTGTGCTTCCCGCGCAGCAACGTCGCCACAATCACCGCCGTACGACCCAACGGGCGATCCGCCGCGTCCACTACGTACCACTTGCGCTCCACGTCCGTGGGCTTCGCCATATAGCTTGACATCTTGTATCCTCCACATCTTGTGTACTATCGCTGCGGTAAGCCTCGCATTCGGCTGAGCATCCCCATAACGGTAGGGCTACGCATTTGCCGGTGCAACCCACTTACTGGTGTCGCGCACCGGCGCCGGACTCACCTTTACCCTCTATTATACCACACTTTTTCCCGTTTGTCAAGCTTTTTTTTACACGCACAGCTTTGGAAAACATATCATTACTATTTACGTCTATCGCCTAATTCCGTAGTTGGTTGTAGTCGAGCAAAAACGCGAGTGCGCGGTTACGGCCGCCATCAATCGCGCTCTCGATTAGCGTAGGCACCGAGCGCAGCAACCCGAATTCCGCAAGCTGCGTAAGCTTACCGTCGGAGTCGAGCTCTACCAGCCGAGCCGCAACCGCGTCCAGCGACAGCTCCGACGGACGTCCGTACGCCAGCAGCGTCAGGAACTCGCCCCACCGTGCGGTAAGCCAGCTCTCAAACCGCAACAGGAACGTCACCATGCCATCGTGGATGAAGAACTGCGCGGAAGTCTTGTCAAGCTCGCAACGCAGCGCCTCACCGACTGCGACGCGTATGTCGTCGTACGACGAGATCAGCCGCACGTAACCGCTGCTGATGTCGCGTGATTCGTTCAACCTTGCGCCGTGGGAGATCAGCGCGTCGGTTATCGCTCCGCACCCGAACATCACGGAATAGTACAGCATTTCCTCCATGCTGTCGCGGTCGAGCGCACGCCGCTTGCAAACAACGTCGACGCACTCGGCGCGAACGCTTAGCGAGGCGGGAGCGCGTTCGTCTCCGTCCGCGCTTACCAGTGACGGACTGTTAACGGGATCCGCGCCGCCTGCCGGGTCGTAAAGCGTACCGAAGAACATCTCACGAGCCGTAACGCGGTCAAACACCGGGAACAGCGAGTACTTCGCCATGTAATCCGCGCCCCAGATCTCGCTTTTGGAGTAGACCGTGCTGTACTCGAGCCGCAAGAGATTGCTGTTAAGGTCGTACTCGAGCATCGCGCCGGACTTGAGCAACAACTCCGTCTTCTCCGCATCGCCGAATCGCATGGACAGCGCGAGCGCCCTCGCGGTGAACTCGAACGGTCCCAACTCCCGCAATACGTGCGTAACGTCGCCGACGCTTCCGTCGAGGATCGCACGCTCGAGTGTCAATACATTGTCGCGCTTCATCGGGTCACCTCCGGAGTTGTTGGGAATTCCTCGCGCCCGAGGATAAGCTTGATCGCCCAGACGGGTACGGCGGGATTCTCGCTCTCGCGGTCGATGAAGACGAACGCGCTCTCGTACGCGGGCTGAGACTCCGGGAACGTGCCGTAGCCGTCGGTGAAGTAGATCAGCCCGCGCAGGTCGGTAAGCTCTCGCCTCGCGATCAGCTCGTCGACGTATCGGAATACGGGACGGAAGTCCGTGCCGCCGAACCCCTTAAGCACCATCGTGCGAATCCACGCGTCAAACTCTTCCTGCGACGTTATTACCGCGTCGTCCTGAATCACCGTGTCGCACTGTATGATTCGCAGGTGAATGCGCGTGAAGAAGCTCTCCGTCTGTTTCAATACGTTGAACGTCTTCTGAGCGAACGCCTGAACCAGCTCACCGGAGACGGACGCCGACGTATCGATCGCGATTACGAACTCGCGTATGCGCTTTAACTCGCGGTATTCAAGCGGCTCCACAAGCGGCAGATTCTCGTACAGGCGCAATCCGTACGTGTAGAACACGTAGTCGAACTCATCGTCATTGATGCGCATTTCCTCGCCAAGCACCGCGAATCGCCGGAGAAACTCCGCGTAGTCGTAACGCTCACGCACTACGGCTTGCAAGTTTTGCATCAGCGAACCCGCGACGTCGTTCCACTGTTTGGAGGCAGTGTCCAGATCGGTGAGAATGCGCTCTGCGGACTGCTTCCAGTTCTCCTCAAGTTCCTCGCGAGTGGCGCGAGCCTCCTCATCGGGTTGGCTGTGCTGCGAGGAGTCGCCGTCGGCTTGAGGTGACTCTCCAGAGTCGGAGCGCGAGTCACGCTCGCCGTCGCCGCCGTTGCCGTCGTCCTCGTCGCTGTCGTCGCGCTCACCGGGGAACGCGTACCACATGGCGTGATCGTCGGCGATGAAATCGCGGCGCAAGCTTGCGACGGTATCGTCGTCGTAGGCGAAGTCGACGTAGTGGCGGTAGATGTGCTCGGCGGTAAGCGGCCTAACGCCGCTTTCTTGAAGTTTTTGCAACGCCCGCGACTGCCGTTTCTCTCGCGTGCAGTTCAAAGCGGGGATTCGAAGCTGTGAGATTGCGTTCTCCACCGCGACGTCGCAGGCGAGATCCCAGATCGCGGGGTTGATCGACGCTCCGACGAATGGGTGCGAGAATACGCAGTGCAGAGTCGAGTGCAAGAGATCCCGTGCGACGCTTTGCGGCTCCATGCGAAACGCCGTGAACACTCGCGACGCTGTGAACGCGAGGTGCTCCGCGTCCGTGCCGAACTCAACCGAGCCGCCGGGCGTCAGCTCCAGCTTATGCAACGCGCCCGCCATGAATCGCAGCGCGAGCACCAGCGAATCCCGCGCATAGTTCAGTACGTCAAGCGCGAGCCGATCCTCGATAGTCGATAGTTGCATAATAATGGTAGATTAGGGATTAGAATGCAGGAGATAGCGGGAACCGGACGGTAGTCCCTACCGCGTATGCCCAATCCCTAATTCCTCTTTGAACTCTCCGGGCGAGATGCCCTCATGATTGCGGAAGACTTTGGTAAAGTATCCGGCGTTTGTAAAGCCGGAAAGCTTCGCAGCGTCGGCGATCGTCAGGGACGGGTTGTATAGGAACGCCTTGCTCTTGCGGACCCGAACCTCGTTGATGAAACTTGACAGCGTGCGCCCGGTCTCCTTTTTGAACAGGTGGCAGAGATGAGTGCGGCTGACGAACGCGTCTTTGGCGAGTCCTTCAAGCGTCAGCTTCAGCGCGAAGTCACGCTCGACGCGCTCCATCACCTTGCGCACGACCGCAGTATAGCCCGCGTTGGCGGAGCAAGCGCACACTGCCTGAACGGCGGCGAGAATAGCGTCCGGCGCGATCCCGGACTCAAGCGCGATTTGCGCCATCGCTCCCACGGAGTCCAACAGTTGGTCGTTCGTCATGTCACGATTCCGGCTCCCGCATTACTCTCCTTGAACGTCCCGTAACCCCCGCCCCCTAATTCCTGTTCCCTGACTACTGCTATTATACCACACTTTGGCGCATTTGTCAAGCGTTTTCTTGCGGTCACGCAAAATTTGTGCACTATACACAACTTTTAAACGGCATTGCTACCCGAGGTTGTACAAGGTGCACAAACTTTCCATATGCGCGAGGAAAACGCTTGACAAATACGCCAAAGTGTGGTATAATAGCAGTAGTCAGGGAACAGTAGCCGGGATTCAGGGGACGGGGGTTACGGCGGAGTACAGCTCGAAGTAACAAGAGCGGTATGCAACAGCGTCCGGTTGTTGCATACCATATTAACATTTTTCGTGTCTGCGCTTGGTAAAAAACGCTTGACATTTGCCGCAGATTATGTTATAATAGAGGTATGGGCGATTGCGGGCAACCCGAAAAAGGTGGGCGATACCGCGTCCTTGCGTATACCGCCCGAAGATAGGGTTGTGGGATAAAGATATGACTTCGGGCATCGCCTAAGCGAATCCCGAGACCGGACTTCCGGCCTCACGCCTTTGGATAAGCTGTAACTAGATAATACCATAGTTTATAACCCGTGTAAATAGGAGTTCCGCTCACTTTACCACTACTTTTGGGAGATTCTGACGAAAGATGACGAAGAGCATAAGCGCGGAGTCCATCGCCGCACTGGTTGAACGTCTGTGCGTAGAAGCGAACACGTACTTGCCGCCGGATGTCGGCATACTGCTGGAGTGCGCGGCGGAGTCAGAGCCGGACGACTCCGCGAGAGCCGCGCTGGAGGACTGCGTCGCGAACTTCAAGTACGCCGCTTCGGTCGGGCTTCCCATCTGCCAAGATACGGGCATGGCAGTCGTATTCGCAGACGTCGGGCAGGACGCCCACATCAGCGGAGGTCTGTTCGAGGACGCGGTTAACCTCGGGGTTCGCAACGCCTATGTTAACAATCGCATGAGGTGCTCTATCGTCGGCGATCCGTTGCGGCGCGTCAATACGAACGATAACACGCCCGCCGTTATCCACACTCGGCTCGTCGCGGGCGACGCGCTGCGGATTACCGTCGCGCCGAAAGGGTTCGGAAGCGAGAATATGAGCGCGTCGATCATGTTCCTGCCAAGCGATACTCGCGAGACCATCGAGGATCGCATCACGGAGGTCGTACGTAACGCGGGCAGTCAGCCGTGTCCGCCGGTGATACTGGGCGTCGGGCTCGGCGGCACGCTGGACGCGTGCGCGAGAGCCGCGAAACTCGCGCTGTTGCGCCCCATCGACACGCGGAACGGCGACCCGTTCTATGCGGAGATGGAGCTTCGCACGCTCCATAAGATCAACGCGCTGCGCATAGGCGCACAAGGGTTCGGAGGCCGCCACACCGCGCTTGCGGTGAACATCGAGGCATTGCCGACGCACATCGCGGGATTGCCGTGCGTCGTGAACGTCTCCTGCCACGTCACGCGCCACGCCTCCGGCGAGTTGTAGCGGTTGTACCGCACTATTACAAAAGAGGAGAAAATCGCCATGAATGCGGAACTAATCGCCGTCGGGACGGAGCTATTGCTCGGCGGAACCGTCAACCTTGACGCGCAAATCATCTCCGAGAAACTGTCAGAACTTGGTATCAACGTGTACTACCACACCGTAGTCGGAGATAACGACGCCAGAGTCCGCGCCGCCGTCGAGATCGCGAAGTCTCGCGCCGATATCATCGTCACCACCGGCGGGCTCGGCCCGACCTACGACGATATGACGAAGCAGACCGTCGCCGCCGCGTTCGGCAAGAAGCTCGTGCGATTCCCCGAAGAGGAGGCGAGAGTGCGCTCGTGGTTCTCCGGCAGCGGATTCAAGTTCACGGAGAATAACCTGTCGCAAGCCGACTTCCCGGAGGGCTGCACGATTCTGGCGAACCCGATCGGAACCGCGCCGGGCTGCGCGTTCGAGTCCGGCGGCAAGCACGTCGTCATGCTGCCGGGTCCCCCGCGTGAGTGCTCCCGTATGCTCTACAACGAGGCGGTGCCGTACCTTAAGCAGGTCTGCGGATTCTCGGAGATCGTCTCGCACAATATACATATCTACGGCATGGGTGAAAGCGCGGTCGAGGCTCAACTGCGCGATTACATGCTCAAGCTTACGAACCCGACGCTCGCGCCGTACGCGAAGCTTGGCGAGGTTCAGCTGCGCGTCACCGCGAAAGCGGCGACGAAGCCGGAGGCGGAGGCGATGATGACGCCGGTTATCGAGCGCGTGAAATCGACGCTCGGCTCCGTCATCTACGGCGTCGACGTCGGAAGCCTCGAGAACGCCGCGCTAATCCGGCTCAAGGAGCGTAACCTGACGTTCGCCGCCGCCGAGAGCGTAACCGGCGGCTTGATTGCGAAGCGGTTCACGGATCTGCCGGGCTCGAGCGCGGTATTTCGCGGCGGAGTCGTCGCGTACACGGACGATGTGAAGCGGTCATTGCTGGGCGTGAGTCCGTCGACGCTTGAAACATACGGCGCGGTGAGCGAGCAAACGGCGCGAGAGATGGCGCAGGGCGCTCGGGCGAGGCTTAACGCTGACTTCGCGGTCGCGTCAACGGGTAACGCGGGCCCGGACGGCGATCCGGTCGGGCTCGTCTTCGTTGCGCTTGCCGCGCCCGATGGCGAGGTCACTGTGCGCGAGCTTAAGATGGGCTGGGATCGCGAGCGAATCCGCGAGGCTACGGCTCACGTCCTGTTCCACATGCTGTTGCAGGCGGTAAAGTAGTCCGTCTAATGTACGCTAACTGGGAGGCGGCGTCATATGAAGATCGACAAAATACGATTCATCGAACCGTGTACGCACGTGTCCGAGCGCAAGCGCATTAGCCCGCGTAACCCGTCGCTGAATCTGCTGACGCTTACCACAGCCGCGAAAAGCAGAGTTCCCGATACGATGATGTACAGCGAGTGCATCTCCGCCATACGCTGGGATGATGTGCTAAGCTCCGACGTTATCTTCATCGAGATTCCGACCCCCGCGCCGGAGTGCGCATTCTCCGCCGCCGAATACGTGCGCGAGAACTCCAACGCCATGATCGTTGTATTCGGAATCTACGCGTGCCTGAACTTTACCGAGACTCTTCGGTACTGCGACTATATCCTGCTGGGGGAGTGCGACGACTCGATCCTGACGTTCCTTGACGCGCTTAAGTTTGACCGCCCGATGAAGTTCGAGGGACTCGCCTACTTCGCAAACGGCAAGTTTGTTCACACGGGTTCGCACCGACCGCCGACGAGGCTCGAGCGCGTGCCGGATCGCCAGCTGCTGTACAACTACCGCAAACTCGCGGA
>JAITGH010000147.1 GCA_031280855.1 Oscillospiraceae bacterium
ATATTTTAAATTACTCTGACGCGAGTCGGCATATCGGCCGTACGCGTTTTGGCGAGTTAATCTAAACGGATTTAGGGCGAGAGCACTATACCCCGAGTTTAGCGCGGCGAATCTTCTCCACCGTTCCGAACGCCAGCGTCGGAGCGTAGCCCTCCAGCGGCAGTATCTTCTGATGGACGGCGTCAAGGATCCAGCTCGCCTGCGGAAAGTACCATTCCTCAAGCTCGGGACATGGCGAGATCGCATTCGGAGCCGCGACCACAATCGGAGGCGCGTCCAGCGAATCAAACGCGAACTCCGTAACGTTACGTGCGATCTCACCGGCGACCGATCCGCGCTCACACGCGTCGGAGACGACTACCAGCCGCCCGGTCTTTCTCACGCTTGTAAGCAGCACGTCGTAATCGAACGGTACGAGGCTTCGCGCATCGACGACCTCGGCGGAGATCCCGCGTTCCGCAAGCATATCCGCAGCCTTGAGACCCGCGTACAGCGACGCGCCAATCGTGAGGATCGTAAGCTCGCTGCCGGCGCGTTTGACGTCGGGCAGCCCGATTGGGATCTCGTAATCTTCTTCGGGTACGGCGTGGAACTGCTCACCGATGTCGTATAGCTTTTGACTCTCGAAGAATACGACGGGGTCGGTGCCGTTAAGCGCGGCGGTCATCAGACCTTTCGCGTCATAAGGCGTTGCGGGGAAGCAGACCTTGAGTCCGGGGATGTGAGCCGTAAGCGCAGTCCAGTCTTGCGCGTGCTGAGCGCCGTATTTCGCTCCGACCGAAACGCGCAGTACGACGGGCATCTTGAGCACTCCCGCACTCATGCTCTGCCATTTTGACAGCTGGTTGAAAACCTCGTCTCCCGCACGTCCGAGGAAGTCGCAGTACATGAGCTCCGGGATCGCTCGACCGCCCATCATCGCGTAGCCGACGGATGCCGCGACGATCGTACCCTCCGAGATCGGCGCGTTGAAGAACCGATGGTAGGGCAAGCTTTCCGTAAGACCTCCGTATACGCCGAACGCGCCGCCCCAATCGCGGTTGTCCTCCCCGAACGCGATTAGCGTCGGATCGGTGTAGAACTTGCGAACGATCGCCTCGAAGAGCGCGTCGCGGTAGGTGTACTGCTTGAGCTTGCTGACCTCCTTACCATTGGAGTCGAGGTGGAACCGCGATTTCTCCGCAATCTTCTTGATGCGGGAGTTCTCCTCCGGTGGAGTCAGCGTCTCCGGAGTTGCGGCGGACATTGACGGGACGCGTTCGTTCGACAGCATGAGACTGCGGATCGCGTCCGGGTTCGAGCTGAGATTGATGCGCGGTGAGACGTTCAAGTCGATTGCGAGCCGCATTATGCGTGCGATACGGGCTTCAACGCTCTCGCGGATCGCGGCGAGGTCGGAGTTGCCGGCGACGTTCGCGCCGATCAGATTCGCGGCGAACGCTTGGATCGAGTCCGCCTCCTGCCACGCGGCGATCTCTTCTTTACTGCGGTACGTGGAGGCGTCGGTCGCGCTATGTCCCGCGATACGGTATGTAATGGTGTCGAGCAGTACGGGACCCTCGCGGCGCTCGATAAGCTCGCGCTTACGGCGGAACGCGTCAAGCACTGCAAGCGGGTTGTAGCCGTCGACGCGCTCCGCGTGTAACTGCGTCGGGCTGATACCCGCGCCGACTCTCGCCAGCGTATCGTACGCCATCGTCTCGCCGGAGGTCTGACCGCCCATCCCGTAGGAGTTATTCAGGAAGTTGAAGATAACCGGCAATCCGCCGCGATGCGCCTCGTCCCACAGCTTGGTTAGCTGATCCATCGCGGAGAAGTTGAGCGCCTCCCACACCGGTCCGCAACCGAGGCTCGCATCACCGATATTGCATACTACAATGCCCGGTTTTTGGTTGACGCGCTTGAACAGCGCGGCTCCCGCCGAGATCCCTGCGGAACCGCCGACGATCGCGTTGTTCGGGTAGATCCCAAACGGCGTGAAGAACACGTGCATCGAGTTCCCGAGTCCCTTCGCGAACCCGGTCTCGCGTCCGAACAGTTCCGACATGAACCCATAAAGCAAGAAGTCGAACGCGAGGTCGCGCACGTCGCCGCCGGTATTCGCGGCTTCAACCGGAGCGAGTATTGCGCCGTCGAACGCGTTACGCATGATCGAGTACAGTTCGTCCTCCGGCAAGCGTCGAATCGCGCATAGCCCTTTTGCGAGCACCTCGCCGTGGCTGCGATGTCCGCCGAATATGACGTCGTCGCGCTCCAGCGCGAACGCCATCCCGACGGCGGCGGCCTCCTGACCTGTGTAAAGGTGCGCGGGACCGGTGTATACGTACGGAATGTCGCGGTACTGCTTCGTAGTGCGCACACTGTACAGCATCGTCTCGAACTCCCGGATCGTGTACATGTCCGAATAGATCGCGGTCATGGTCGACTTCCCAAGCTGCTTCGCGGACGTCTTGAACGGAACATCAAAGCTGTTCAGCTCGATTGGCTTGAACTCCAGGGTACCCTTTGAGCGTATCTTCGCGGGGTCTATATATTGGCTGATTGGCACGTCATACCCTCCGGTTTTTATGGTAAAGAGTAAGAACCTGTTGACATAGGCTCAAACGTCGTATTTGCGGATCTTTTTCCGCAACTCGTCGTCGAGAATCCTTGCCTTGCGCCGGCAAGGCGGCGGCTTTCCTTCTGGATTTGCGAAAAAATCTCTCGCAAATACAACGATTTCGCTCTATGCCAACAGGTTCTAATAATTTCTACGTTAAGTGGTAACGCCGTGGTTATCCGCTTACCATCAGCGTCTCGATGTTCTCCAGATTCGCGCACAGGTCGCGCAGGAACATGGACGCGGGCGCACCGTCGACGGCTCGATGGTCGTACGTGAGGCTAAGCCCCATCGCCGGGTAGACGCTGCCGTCGGTTCGGACGCGGTTCACCGTAGCGCATACGCCGAGTATCGCGCTCTGCGGCGGGTTGATTACCGGTGTGAACGACTCGACTCCGTATGCGCCAAGATTCGACACTGTAAAGCTTGCTCCGCCGAGTTTTGACGGATCGACGCTCCCGCTGCGGCACTCCGCCGCAAGCGTCTTGAGCTGCGCGGAGATCTCCGCCGCACTGAGCTCGCTCGCGCCGAAGATCGTCGGCACCATCAACCCGCGAGGCGTATCGACCGCGACTCCGAGATTCACGCTGCCGAATACTCGCAGATAGTCGTCGTAGTAGTTCGAGTTAAGATTCGCGTGCGCCTTCAGCGTGCGCGAGACCGCATACAGCACGAGGTCGCCGATTGTGACGCCGCTGACGCGTGCGTCGGACGCGCACTTACACTTCGCACGCAGCGCGAGCAGCGCGGTCGCGTCAAAGCTGTGATGGTGCGTAAGCTGAGGGATACTTTGAGTGGAATGCAGCATGTTCTTCGCGATCGTGCGCCGAATGCGAGAGTGCGGCACGTCGGTGAACTCGGCGGCTTGCGAATCCGCTGGCTTGAGCGCGGTAACCTCCGGCGCATTCGGCTTCGCAGTCGAACGAACCGCGTGAGTGTCGATTGCGAGCACGTCGCGCTCGATGATTCGCCCCTCTGCGCCGGTTGGAGTCGCCAGCGACGGATCAAGCCCGAGTTTAGCGGCAGTCGCTTTGGCTCGCGGTGAAACCGACGCCTTGTCAGCGGCAGAACCTCCGGCGGTGAGCGGAGTCTCGGCTCGCGCCTCGGCAGTGCGCTCCGGCGCAGAGGCGGCGGAGCCTGGCGACTCCGGCGGCGATGCCGCAGTGAACTCGGACGCGTCGAAGCTTTCGCCGCGATCGCCGACTACGCACACGGGGCTTGCGACCGCGACCTCGTCGCCCTGCTCGCACAGGAACGCGAGTACCGTGCACGCCTGATCCGCCGCGACCTCGAACGTGCTCTTATCGGTCTCCAGCGTGAACAAGAGTTGACCGACCTCGACCGAGTCGCCAACGGCGACGTGCCATTCGGCGAGTATTGCGGTCTCGTCGCTGACGCCGATCTGCGGCATCAGGATGGGTTTTGCCATGGTTTTACAGTTCTCCAAACACTATAGATTTACGCCGTATCTCCGTGCGATATGCCCGGCGGAGTGCGGACTTGCGCTCCGCCGGACGGTTGCGCGATTAGTCCCACGTCAGGATGACTTTGAAGACTTCGCGTTTCTCCAGCTTTGAAATCGCTTCCGCGCATTGCTCTACGGGCATAACCGCATCGTAGAAGACTTTCGCGTCGATCGTTCCGTCCAGCATCTGCTTGACGATGACGTCTTGGGTGCGATGCTCGCGATACGGATAGCTCATGATGTGCACTCCGACATTGTTCGGCAGCTTGTACAGGTCGATCGTGGACTTGCCCTCGGCAAGCACTCCGTACACGCAAACTTTGCCGCACGGCTTAAGGAACCGCGCTCCGGCGTAGATAATTTCGGTGCTGCCCGCCGCGTCGATAACTATGTCGAACTTCTTGTCCTTGAGAACCTCCGCTGGATCCTGCTTGTGCGAGTTAATCGTCAGGTCAGGGTGCGAGAGCGACGCGATCTTCTCGAGCCGATCGTCGTGATGCCCGATTACCGTGACGGAGTTCACCTTGTACGCCTTAAGTTGCAGCGTGAGTCCAAGGCAGATCGAGCCGTCGCCGTAGATCAGGATGTCCATGCCCTCCTTCACGCCGAAGTTGATCAACGCGCTGTAGTTCTCCTTGAACGTCAGCATCATCGCGGCGTCCACGAAGTCGATCTCCTTCGGGAAGACTTTCGTTAGGAAGTCGATCTCGTCGCCCATTGCGAAGAACATTCCGGGACCGGGTTCCGGAGTCGGGTTGTCCTCTTTCATCGCCTTGATGTCCATCGCGGTGCAGTACTCGGACATCTGACCATAGCTGGAGGTGTACTTCCCGCCGCGCGGAATCGACGGGAGAGGGCTTACCACGCGGTCGCCGACTTTCAAGTACTTGACTTTCGGACCAAGCTCCACGATCTCGCCGACCGCCTCATGTCCCAGGATCGTCGGATACGTGAACTTCATGAAGTCGCTTTCCGGATGCTGGTGATGCACGATCTTCAAATCCGTGCTGCTGCAGATTCCGCACGCCTTGACTTTTACCAGGCACTGGTAGTCCCCGAGTACCGGCATCGGCAGATCCGTGACCATCTCCACTTTGTTGGGTTCCATTACCGCAACTGCTCTCATATGTATATCCTCCATATTTTGATTTCATAGTTCGTAATTGGGCAAGCAAAAGCTACCCGCGACCGTAATATCGCCTACGGCAAAACGTAGTCGATGCCGTGAAACTTCACGCTCTGCGGACGTTCGCGCTATAATCGCGCGAAGCGTCCACAATGCGGTCGAGCGCGGCGTTACGCCGTCTCGTACTGTGTGCGTGAGATTATCTCATTCTGCATCTTGTCGTCAAGGTAGATGAAGTACTCGCAGAAGCCCGCGATACGGACGACGAGGTCGCGGTGTGCGTACGGGTTTGACTTCGCGTCCAACAAGTCATCCGGCTTGACGAAGTTGACTTGAATCTGCGGCCCGCCTTGCTGAAGGTAGGTGTTCAGCATACTCTTAAGCGCCGCGACTCCGCCTTTCGTGCTGAAAATCGACGACGTAACCTTAAGGTTCGTTGCAAGCGCACCGTTCATGTAGCGGTAGTCGAGTTTCAGCAGGCTGTCGATGAGGTGCGTCGGTCCCTGAGTATCGTGACCTTGCACGGGTCCGAGCCCGTCGCTGATCGGCTCGCCCTTCTTACGCCCGTCGAGCGTCGCGGGGGTAATCTCACCCATGCTTGTCGCCTGCGTATAGCTGAAGTACGAGTTAACATACTTCTGCGGGATCGTACCGTCGTTAAGCGAATCGACTGCGTACGTGAGCGTCTTGAACATATCGGCGGCGAGTTGATCGACCCACTCGACGTCGTTGCCGTAGTGCGGGATGCTGTTGATGATGCGCTGGCGCAACCGCTCCTCGCCCTCCCAGTTT
>JAITGH010000164.1 GCA_031280855.1 Oscillospiraceae bacterium
TTGTCAGTCAGCGATTGCCCGAACGAGTACTTCGCGCCGCCCTCGGTGAACCATCCGGTGAACTTCGCACCTCCGGCTGACGGAGCCGCGCCGGGATTCGGTATGTTCTGCCCGTCAAGCGCCCTTGGAGTCTTGTACAGTACGGTGTTACCGCCGCCGTCCGGCGCGTAGAACGTTACGCTGCGATACGACGCGTACAGCTTGAGGTTACCGCCGTTCGCGACTCCCGTTCCGACTACCGTCCTGCCGTCCGCGCCGACGCTGAACAGCGTGCCCGCATTCGCGTCCGATTCGCTGAGCGCCCAACCCTGGAACGACGCGATCGAGTTGCCCTGATCGTCGATAATCGCGTCCGGAACCGTGCGCTCCGGCATCATCCAATAGTTGTAGACCGGGATCTCCTCCTTGCGGGTATAGATCCAGTCCGCAGGGTCAATGCTGGAGTTCTTGTCCAGCACCGTCCACACATCGTACGACGTCGAGAAGTTCGGAGCCGCCGCCGCAGTCTTGTCCGCACTGTACGCCGCGAAATCGGCGGAGTAGTACGTCACCGTTTGAGTCTCGAACATCGCGGCAAGCACCACGCCCTCCGCCGGGAACGTGTCAAGACTCAGGTTGACGAACTGATTCGTCGCCATGTCAATCCACCCGGAAAGCTCATAGCCCTGAACGTTGTACGACGCCCACACGTTGAGATACGCGGTCTTCGTGGCAATCAAGCCGACGATGTGACCGTCGCTTCCGATGTCAAGCTGCGCAACCATCTCAGGCGTCTGATCGCCCGCGCTCGCCTTTGCGTGCGGGTACATGACGAAAGTAACCTTACCCGGAGTCACGCCCGGCGAGTATCCACCCGCATAATCCGCGTTTGCCACTACGCTCGGTATCCACCCGAACGACAACGCGATCGCCGCGATCAGCAACGCCGCCATGCACCTTCGCATCTTCACGATTCGCATATCTATCGACCTCCAACACCGCTGTTCGCGGCTCTTCATAATTAAGATAGACCGCCGGAGGAGTAACGTATACCTCCCCATTGGTTTTTCGTATTATACAGCAAGAATTTTAGGATGTCAAGTAAAAATATGCAAAGTTTTACGATTGTTCATATTATACGGACAAAATCATGCGTTATGTCGTGAATATACGCCCCGCAGACGTCAATGACTTCTACAGAGCGTAACATATTCGGTTGATTTTACGTTATATCGTCGACCTCACGCCCGCACTTCGCGCAATGCCGCCGCCATCGCTACTACCGCCGCTTGAGGGTCGCTCGACTCGATTATCCCGCGAGAGTTATTCACGATCGCGCCGCCGCCCCGACCGTCGAACGCGGGCTTAACGCTTGCCGCACTGCCGCCCTGCGCTCCATAACCCGGTACGAGGAAGAACGTCTGCGGGAACATCGTCCGTAACTCCGCAAGCTGATCCGAGTACGTCGCGCCGACCACGTATCCGAGGTGATCCGTATCGCCTAACCCGTCCAGCAACTTCGCCATCTTCACGTACACCGACTCACCGTCGGAGGTCGGCACGTCCTGAAGCTCGCCGCTTGACGGGTTCGAGGTCTTCACAAGCGCGAAGATCGCCTTGTCATACTTCACGGCGGATTCCAAGAACGGCTTCACGCCGTCCGAGCCGGTATACGCGTTGACGGTGATCGCGTCGCACTCGAACTCCGCTCCCGCTTGCAGGTACGCGTTCGCGTACGCTTCGGCGGTCGAGCCTATATCTCCGCGCTTCGCGTCCAGCAGAACGTAAAGCCCGCGCTCCCGCGCATAGCGGATCGTGTCGCGCAGTACCTCCAGCCCCTTGAGCCCGCGAGCCTCATAGAACGCCGCCTGAGGCTTCACGCACGGCACGAACTCCGCAACCGCGTCGATTATGCGCTTGTTGAACTCGAGCAACTTGCCAACGTCGGGGTGCGCGGTTAAGCTCGGGTCAAGCCCCACGCAGATCGGGGCGTCCTTTGCAGAGATCAACTTACGCAGTCCGGTGAATGACATGGCAATCTCCTTTACAGTTGTGTCACGCCGTGGGTGACTATCGCAAAGGCAAAATGTGGGTGCAGCGTCACGCTGCCTAGCATTTGCCGAGAGCGCGGAGCACCTTGTCAGGCGTAGCCGGAGGATCGACCCATACGCCGATCGCGTTGTGGATCGCCAAGATGATCAAGTGTGTATTCGCAAGCGAGTGGCTGATCCCATTCGCGCCGTACGCCGCGTTACCGGCGCGGGTCTCTAGGAAAGTGCGGTCGATCTCCGGCACGTCGAGGATCGTCGGCTTCTTATAGTCGATCATGTTATTGTTCAGCTTCACGCCCGTAGCCTTGTCGTACACGTAATCCTCAAGTAGCTGGCAACCCTGCGAGAAGTACATGACCTGGTCGATTTGGCTCTCCAGCGAGGTCAGCCGCATGATCTTGCCGGGATCCGCGACGGCTCCAAGCCGCAGGATCTCGACGACTCCGGTTTCCTCGTCGACTGCGACCTCACAGTACGCGACGTTCATCGTATCGAGCTTCTTGCCCATATCCGTCGCCCACAGCGCCATCGGCGGCCGACCCGTGTACGTGGCGAACAGGTTCTTGCGAGTGCACTCCTTAATCGGGACGCGGCGCGAGGGATCCGACTTCACGATTACGCAGCCCTCGGCGAGGTCAAGCTCGTCAGCGGTGCAACCCTTGAGCGGACTGGGTTCCGGAGGCGCGCCGAAGAAGAAGCGAGGAGGCGGCGCGTCCGCGTGCTCGACCGCCGCCTGCAGGATTTGATCCTTCAGGAGGTTCGCGCACTCCTTCGTTACCCACGCCGACGCAGTCGTACCGTCCGAGCCGCCGCCGACCGGCGTGAACGTCTCGCGATAGTCAAAGTCGATGTGCACGTCGTCATACTCCAGCCCCAGTTCCTCCGCAACTACCATAGCGTTGCACTCGACCGCGAAGACTCCGAACAGCGGACCCTGAGTCGGCAGATGAACCTCGCCGTTGCGGAACTCCAGCTTCGCGCTGTAATCGGTGAACGAATGCCTCGGGCACATCTGATAGCGGAACGACGCGCCGTGCTTCCGCCCGTCGGGCAGAGTCTTCGTCCCCGATTTATGCCATTGCCAATCGGTGATCTCGATCATCTTGGAGACGCACGCCTCAAAGCTCGGCACCGGTCCCTCGTCGTCCTGCGATTCGGGCCCGTGCAGGTTCAATCGCGCAACCTCGACCGGATCCTTATCCAGCGCCTCCGCGATCAGGTAGACCGCCATCGTGCCGCTGTCCCAGTTGAACGGGCAGTGCTGACCGCTGACGTACATCTTCCCGCGATTGCTGTCGACCATCTCCATGCGCTGGCTGATGTTCTTACATTTCAAGGTATAGTAGGGGCCGTAACCCTGATCGCCCGACGTTCCGAAGCTGGAGCTTCCCCATACGCCCGCGTCCGCGATCGAGTAATCGTCCACCGCCGTAATCAGCCCGTCGGACTTGTAGCCGATCCGCACGTGCATATAGCGCTCCATCATGATGAAGTCGAACGTCTCCTCACGCGTGTCGACGCACCGTACAGGCCGCCCGGTACGCTTCGCCAGCAACGGGGTAATCTCTTGCGATTTCCGAAGCCCCCAATCGCAGTACTTGCCGCCCATGAACAGCCCTTCCTGCACGGTTTTCTCAACCGGGACGCGGTACATCTGCGCGATTGCGCGGCGTTCCCGCACCGCACCCTCGATGTGCAGGCTCTTCCCGCCCTCGCCGTGGTACGGGTCGTCGAACCACCATGCGAGCGAGCCCGCCGGGTTCGGCATGTGCGACGCGAAGCTTGGCATGTACAGGTCGTACTCCAGCACGAAATCGGCCTCCGCGATCCCGGCCTCTATATCGCCTTGCACAACGTTGGAGAAGGAGACGTTACCGCGGCGCGGCGGCTGAGGCGGTCCCATTCTCGGCCCGCCCATTCCTCCGGCGGGAGCTTGACCCTCCGGCGGGCGGATCTCCGCCGCGTCCTCCTCTCGTGACTCCAGCAGTGAGATGTAGTGCGGCAGGATTTCCCACTCCACCTTGAGTAACCGCAACGCCTCCTCACAGATGTCCTCCGACTCCGCGACGACGATGCAGGCGACTTCCTGACCCTCATGGTCGGCGAGGTTATCGAGCCAAGCGCGGCTCGGGCCGAAGCTCTCGCCATGGCTGGACAGCCCGACGATGTCCTCGTCCTCCCACGTTACAACGTCCACGACTCCGGGCAACGCCCGAGCCGCAGCCGCGTCTATCGCAGTAACTTTCGCGTTCGCGTAAGGCGATCGCAAGAACTTCGCGTGCAGCATGTCGGGCAGCACGTAATCGATGCCGAACTTCGCAACCCCTGACGCAAGCTGCGGCGACAGCTTCCCCGGGACGTTCGGCTTACCGACGATGCGGAACTCTTGACGGAGTCCGTTCTTTCCGGCTAGATCTGCCATATTGTTCCCTCCGTTTCACTTGTTAGCTTTAGTATAGCACTCTATCGCTCGCTAGTCAAGCGTTTTATATTGGCTAGTTGAACTTGTTTATCGCAGTCTCGACGACGCGAGCGATCAGCGTCTCGAGCGCTGCAAATATCGGCATTTGCTGACCGCCCACACCTCGCCCGCACGCCTCTCCTCGAGCGTCCCGTAACCTCCGTCCTCCTGATTCCTTGCTTCCCGCTCCATGACTACTACGCCGCACTCCGTCTCCTTGAATCTTGTTTCCTGACTACTGCCATTATACCACAG
>JAITGH010000174.1 GCA_031280855.1 Oscillospiraceae bacterium
ACAGCAGCTCCGATTCCAGCTCCACAACGATGTAGCCGCCGTAGACCTCGCCGACGATACGGTAGCCGGGATCCGGCGGCGTAAGGCTTCCCGGTTCCGCGATCGTGTGAGGCTCTGTAGGCGGCTCTACCGGCGGCTCCGCTTGATGTTCCGCAATCGGCATCGAAGACAGCTCCGCTTGCGAACGCGTGTATAGCTCCGCGACCACCTGATAGTGCGCGGCCTCATTCACCGTTGAGCGCGGCTCCGGCGTAGCGTTGCGCGGCTCCGGCGTAGCGTTGCGCGGCTCCGGCGTAGCGTTGCGCGGCTCCGACGTAGCGTTGCGCGGCTCCGGCGTAGCGGTCGCTTGACGTGCGGTGAGCCTCGACTTTACCGCGTAGTGTACAAGGTCAAAGACCGCGCGCTCGTACAGAAACTTGATCTCCGTCTTCGCGGGGTGGACGTTCACGTCGACTGCGTTGAGCCGCAGCGTTAGATACAGCACGCACGCGGGGAATCGTCCGCTTGGGATCAGGTTGCGATACGCTTGCTCCAGAGCGGCTTGCAGCAACTGTGACTTCACATAGCGATTGTTGACGAAGAAGAATTGGTTAGAGCGATTCCCGCGTACGTGAGTCGGGTCGCTGATCAGACCTCGAACGCCGGCGGAGGCGTCCCCGGACTCGGGGATCTCGACGAGCGACAGCGCGGTATCGCGTCCCAGCAACGCGTAGACGCAGTCCTTGATGTCGCCGCTTCCGGAGGTTCGGAAGACCTCCTCGCCATCCTTGAGGACGCGGAACGCGATCTCCGGGTGCGACATTGCGGAGCGCACCGCCGCGTTCACCGCAGCCGCCGATTCGGCGGAATCCGTCTTCATAAACTTGAGCCGCGCCGGAGTGTTGAAGAAGAGGTCGCGCACAACGATCGTCGTACCCTCCGGGCATCCGACGGGCGTTGCTCCGCCGCCGACGTCGATCCCGCCCTCCAATGAGAGCGTTACTCCGCTTGACGCTCCGCACCGACGAGTCGTAAGCTCGATACGAGAAACGGAGGCGACGGCGGCGAGCGCCTCCCCGCGAAACCCGAGCGTTCCGATGGCTTCAAGCCCGCGTTCGTCGCGGAGCTTGCTCGTTGCGTGCCGCAGGAATGCGGTGGGCGCGTCCTCCGGCGACATGCCGGCGCCGTCGTCGGCAATGCGCAGCATCGCCATGCCTCCGCGCCGAAGCTCCACGGTAATCGACTTCGCACCCGCGTCAATGGAGTTCTCCACGAGTTCTTTCACGACGCTCGCGGGGCGCTCTACAACCTCGCCGGCCGCGATCATATCCGCAACTTGCGGCGGCAGTCTGTTAATCATCGTCATAGCGGTAACCGCACGGTAACGGTGGTGCCGAAGTTCACAACGCTTTCGATCTCGATGGAGCCACCGTGCCTGTCGATAATCTCGTTTGCGATACTAAGCCCGAGGCCGGAACCGCCTTTGGCGCGGCTTCGCGCTTTGTCAACGCGATAGAAGCGATCGAATAGCTTAGGGATATCCTCTTGCGGGATTCCGATTCCGGTGTCAGTGATCGAGAACCATGCGGCGTGACCGCCCTCCGTCCCGCAGGACGCGGTCACACTTCCGCCGTCGGGGGTGTACCGCACCGCGTTCGACAGGATGTTGATCAGAACTTGCTCGATGCGATCCTTGTCCGCGTTAATAACGATCGGGTCGTCAGGTACGGAAAGCGTCATGGTAAGTCCGCGCTTCGTCGCTTCAAGCTCGTTCGCGCTGAATACGCTCGACACGGAGTCGCATAGATTGAACGACGAGACTTGCAAGCCGATCTCGCCCGCGTCGATTTTGGAGAGGACGAGCAAATCTTGGACGAGCTTTGTCATGCGGTCGCTCTCGCTTAATACGACGTTTAGGAAGTTGCGGCGGGTATCCGGGTCGATCTCGTCGCCGAGGTCAACGAGGGTCTCCGCGTATGAGCGCACGTTCGTAATCGGGGTGCGAAGCTCGTGCGAGACATTCGCGACGAACTCGCGCCGGATTTGCTCGGATAATCGCAGGTGCTCCAGCATGTCGTTGAAGCGTTCGGTCAGCATCGCGGTCTCGTCGGAGCCTCTGACCTCGACGGGTTCCGGGAAGACCCCCGACGTCAGGTCGATCGTTACTTTCGTCAATTGCTGTAGCGGCAACACGATCTGGCGCGACATCAGGAATACAAGGAACAGCGAGATTCCAAGCCCCGCAAGCACCGACTGTAGTATAATCGTGCCCGTCTGCATACTCTGTGCGCGGAACAGCGCCTTGTGGTCGATGATGTAGATAATGAAGTTCGCGACGGGCAGCGCGATATCCATGTATGGCTCCGTGATTAGCGACGTGCTGCCCTCACGCCCGTTAAGCGCGCTTAGAATGTTCCGAGTAATCCGCACGGAGGAGGGAACTTCGTTCATCGCGGCAAGCGGGAGTCCGTATTTGTCGTCCAGGATATAGTACTTGCGATTGTTGTTGTCGATCCCAAGTTTACCGGCGTAGGCGGCGATAACCTCGCTTACGCCGTCCGCGCCGCGCTCCGCGGCGGACTGTAGGCTCTCGCTGAAATCGGGCGCGGCGAACACGTCGCGGACTTGCCGGAAGAACTCGTTCTGATACGCGCTTAGCGAGCCGCGAATCATGAACACGAAGAAGATCGCGCCAAGCGACAGCCCGAACGCTATCCAGACGAGTACGAACTTAACGTGCAGACCGAGCCTGATTTTCATGCTTCCTCCATGATGTTAACCCGCGATATAGTAACCGATGCCGCGCTTCGTTATCAGGATCTTCGGATCTTTCGGGGAGTCCTCCAGCTTCTCTCGCAGCCGGCGAATCGCGACGTCAACGAGCCGAGCGTCCCCGGTGTAGTCGTAGTTCC
>JAITGH010000181.1 GCA_031280855.1 Oscillospiraceae bacterium
GACCGCCTTGCACGTATTCTCATAGCCAACGCCGAACAGCTCGCGGATCTCGTCGATCGTGTGAACGTTCGGAGTATCGACGAGCGTCAGCGGCTCAACGTCGGTAGAGGCGTTGTCGACGACGCTCGCGGCGGCCTCCAGATTCGCTTTATAGCCGCAGTGCGGACACACGACGATACTATCCTCGCCGATCGCCGTAAGCAGCATGAACTCATGCGCAACCTTGCCGCCCATCATGCCGCTGTCCGACGCGACGCTTACCACTTGCGGGATACCCGCCCTCGCGAATATCCGCTCGTACGCTTTGTGAGCTCGAGCGTAGTAACGCTCAAGCTCCTCCTGCGAGGTATGGAAGCTGTACGCGTCCTTCATGGTGAACTCTCGCGCACGAATCAGCCCGGCTCTGGCTCGAGGCTCATCGCGGAACTTCGTCTGGATCTGATAGACCATGAACGGGTACCGCTGGTAGGAATTGCCGTACTCCCGCACCAGGTGCACGCAAGCCTCCTCATGGGTCATGCCGAGCACCATCGGAGTCTTCCCGCGATCGCTCCAACGTGCAAGCTCGGAGCCAATCGCGCTGTAGCGCCCGGACTCCTCCCATAGTGACGCAGGCATAGCGACGGGGAACATGACCTCCTGCCCGTCGATCGCGTCCATCTCCTCACGCAGGATTCGGTGAATATTAAGCGTAACGCGCTGTAACGGCGGGAACTGGGAAAAGATGCCGCTTGCGACATGCTTCAGGTACCCTCCGCGCACCATAAGCGCGTGGCTTTCGACGACCGCGTCAGCGGGCTTCTCCTTGAAGCGCTCCCCGACTAGGGCGGATACTTTCATGGTATGACCTCCGGGTATTAAGTAGTAGGCGCAGGAAATAGTAATTGGGAAATAGTGGAACGCAAACCACGGAAGATCTTCGTCTCCCGCGTCTCCCTAACTCTTATTATAACACATTTCGGTGCAAATGTCAAGTGTTTTTCGCGAACATTTGTGAACATTTACAAAACAAGCGGTAAGCGGAGCTTCGCACGTTACCGTACGTCACCGCTTACCGCTGTTACCGCCGTTACCGCTCGTTACGTGCGGTCGGAGCGCGTACGGTACTCGTGCTCTCGGAATAGGAGCGAGATACACCATAACCCGGCGAGCCCGATTAGCGTAAACACCACTCGAGTAAGCGTCGTCGCCGCTCCCCCGAATAATCGCGCAAGCAAGTTATATCCAAAGATACCGACGCTTCCAAGATTCACTGCGCCCAGTATCGTAAGAACCAGCGCGATACGATCCAATATCATTTGTCTTTCCTCCGATGTTCAGTGCTCTCTTGTATTGTGCGCGTAACGCGGGCTTTTATGCGCCGCTCCTCTGATTGCCTATATTTGAACACGCCGGGTTAACCAAGATCAGGGACTATTGCAACATTTACCATATATACTTTCGCCGCGCCGATACGATATAATAGACAGTATAGTGCGATTACGCCCTTACAGCTTCGATTACTTACCCCCGAAGGAGGCGACATGGATCAATCGACAGCACTGGTACTGCTGATTGTTGATATATTAAGCTCGATCATGGGCTTCACGGCTTTGATGGTATCGCTGATTAACCCGGGATTCCGCAGGCTTCGCTTCGCTTCGGCGATCAGCCTTAGCGTCTTCATGATGACCGTTGCGCGTATCTATACTCTGACCGCGACGACGACGGAGGAGATGGTCGTCGCCTACAAGATCGCCTACTGGGGCATTCCCTTCATCGGCGTCACGACTTGCTTCTTCCTTCTGGAGTACTGCGGTCTGAAAATCTTCAAATCGTGGCAATATATAACGTTTTTCGCAGTCTCGTTACTGGTCGCGATTGCCGTACAGTTCTATCCGCACTTGAAACTGGTGCACACGGAGATCGGCATACGCGAGGGCACTCTGCCGACCGGGTACTCGGTTCCCGGGTCACTGTACTATTTTGTACAGCTTTACAACCTCGTATTCTTCGCATTAGGAGTCGCGCTGGCAACCTCGAACATCAGGCGCGTCATCGGAACGCGAAGCGCGGCGCTTATGCTTGCGTTCTCGCTTCTGCCGATCGCCGCGCACGCGCTGAAGATTTTGAAGATCGTGCCGTTCCTGCCGGTATGGGACGCGCTTCCCGCCGGCGTTAACGTCGCGCTGTTCGCTTGGTTCGCTCACATCACGATTCACAAGCACCGCGAGTGGATCGCAATCGGGCGTGAGCTCGCCGTGCAAGGCATGTGTGAAGGCTATATACTTGTCGGCAACAATGGGGAGCTGCTCGACGCGAACGACGGCGCCTACGGTTGCTTCCCCGGATTGTCCAACGTCAGGCTCGGAACCCTGATCAAGGACTCCGCCGCGATCCCGCCCGAGGTGCTCAACCCCGACGTCTCCCGCATTTGCGTACACTTCGACGGCGCGGCCGACCGATTCTTCAAGCTTACCCGTACCCCGGTTACCTCTAACGGTAAACCGATCGCAACCGGGATCCTTGTCGTGGACAACACGGAGAACGAGCAACTCATTGAGCAACTGCGCAAGCTTAGCCGCACGGATCCCCTGACGGGGCTGGACAACCGCACCGCGTTCTTCGCCGACGTCGAGCGCGGCTACGCACTCGTCCAGCGTAACTTCGAACCCGGAGCGATGATCATGATGGACATCGACTTCTTCAAGACGGTCAACGACAACCACGGTCATGCGGCGGGCGATTGGGTCTTGCGCGACATCGCGGATCTGCTGAAACAGCGGCTTCGCGCCACCGACATCGTCGCACGTTACGGCGGTGAGGAGTTCTGCGCTTGGCTTCCGAACGCCGAGCCTCAAGGTGCGTTCGAGGTCGCGGAGGCGATTCGTCAAGTCGTCGCGGAGCACGAGTTCCGAATCTCGGACACGACTGTGCTGACGGTGACGCTAAGCCTTGGCGTTGCGGCGTTCGCTCGCGGCCATACGGAGGATCTGGACGATCTGCTAAAGCTTGCGGACGACAACCTGTACCGCGCAAAGCGGGCGGGTCGGAATCGCGTGGTGATCAGCGAGCTTTCCGACGACGACGATACTCGCGTCCAGCATAATATTCACGGAATTCGGTAAGATTGGTCGGATACAGCCTAAAGTTTCGGGCAAATGTTACGATAATACAAATGGGCGCGAGCAGTCTCGCCGTTCACGTTGCGGTTGTAACCGCCATTGAGCGACTGCGATGCCCGGTATAATGGCTGTTCGGAGGTGTCGTATATGACTTGTCCCCATTGCGGTGCCGAAAACCCGGTACATGCTAAGCTTTGCCTTGAGTGCACGGAGTTTCTCGCCGCGCCTGCGTCGAATGGAAAATCCAAATCGAAGAAGCAGAGCACTGCGTCGAATGGGAAATCCAAGTCGAAGAAGCAGAGCGCTGCGTTACGTTCCTCGGGACGTGAGCTTGAGTTATCCGATCCGTGGGCGACAGGTTCTTCGGACTCCGCAACCCCACGGCGGCGAGCGTCCGACTCGCTGCCCGACGATCCCGACGCGCATTTCGAATCATGGGCGTCGCTGCCGATGGATCAGCGCAGACGCGCCTCCGACGTTCCAAGCGGGAACTTCAATAACTACACACCTAGAGTCATCGCGGAGAATACGGTGCTAAGCCGCGTTCGCCGTAACGGTCGCGCAGGACGCCCCCGAAAGGCGAAGACTCCCGGCACTAAACTGGTAAGCGTTAGCCGTGGTCTGATCATAGTGGTATTGCTGGTAGCCGCGATCGGCACGGTGTACGTGCTGAAGCCCGAGTACATCGACATCGCCGTCGAGTATATCGATAACCTGATCCACCCGAAACCGTTCGTCGCCGCCGACTATGACAATACGATCTTGCACTGGCACCTGGAGAACAGCGAAGACGAGTACATCGACCGAAAACTGGTAATGTACGGCACCGTCAAGGAGGTCACGCATATCGGCACGCGGCACCCAAGGTACCTCATCGCCGTCAACGATGATGACTCCACGCTCATCTGGGCGAATACCACAAGCAAGAGCGGCGATAACAGCTCGACCTTCGGCGAGGGCGACCGAATCTGGATCTACGGCACGTTCAAAGGGAACGAGTCCTACCAGACGATCATGAACTCCGCTGTAAAGCACCCAACCATTACTGTCGACAAAATCGAGTCGCACGCGTAATCCACCCAACCCGCCAATTTCGTTAGACCTGCCCTAAAGCTTCGAAACACGGTATTGTCAGGAATTTACTGTAGTACGAGTACCGCGAAACACGAGCCTCACAGCGCCGATTACCCGGTTCGGAGCTTCAGGGCAGGTCTATTCTTCTTCCCTCCTTCCCTCCTTTATAGTCACCCCGGCGCGGATAGACGCGGATAAGTGCCCCAACGCTTATTCGCGCCTATCTGCGTCCGTTCGACCGTTCTCGCGTACGCGGGTCGAGCAATTCTGCGCGGTGAACGTAGTAGAATCGTAACCGGAACCCCGCCGTCGCGGAGTTCCGGACTACACTACTTAGGAGAGATGAGATGGAACGCCAACTGCGCATACTCACCGCGTGCGCCGCCATACTGATTGCCATAGGAGGTTGCACGCCGCCGGAGCCGACCGTGTCGGCAACTCCGTCGCCGACCGCGATCGAGGAATCGCCCGATATCGCCGTACCCGCCGCCGCGCCCACTCCCACCGCGATCCTCAAACCAATCGTCGTCGCCACCGACGACCTCACCGCGACGCTGTCGCCGTTCGACCCGAACTTGAACCACACGCTGGCGGCGCTGACTCTCGGTTCCGGGCTCACTCAACGCGACCGCGCCGGAGCCTTAGTCCTCTCCGGACTAAAGGGCGAGTACCGCTCGTACAACGGCAACTCCTACTTCTACGACGGAATCGCCGACGTCAGCGTCGAGTACGACGGCGAGAGCGACTCGACCTCCTACTACGTCAAACTGCGCCGTGGCGTGAAGTTCTCCGACGGAACCGCGCTTACCGCAGACGACGTTATCTTCACGCTGTATCTGCTGTGCGATCCCTCGTACGCCGGGCGGAACTCGCTGAAAACCGTCGACATATCAGGGCTTCAAGAGTATCGGCAAGCCTACCTCGACGCGCAGGCGAAGCCGCGCTCCGCCGTTAACGCAATCATGAAGGCGGGCTCCGACGCTGATGACAAGGGTAACGGCTTTACTCCCGATCAGTACCGCGAGTTCTGGTTCGCCTATAACACTGCGTACTACTCCGCCGTACAGGCGATTGTCGATTACTGCCATACCGCATATGCGGAGTTCGCGGACGACATCGCGCCGGAGGAGATCGCGCCCGGTACGGCGGACGGGCTGAAGACCGCGCTTGCCATGTACGTCTGGGGATTCGCCGACCCGATCTTCGGCGGCGGAGTCGCCTCCATTTCCGGCGACGTGTTCAACCTCACGACCGAGTTCCCCGAACTGTCGGACTTCGTCGCCGCAATTGAGACGAGGTACCCCGGCGGTTACCCGGAATGCTCGGCAGAGTTCTCCGACGTACCCGGAGCCATCGCGTTCGACGCGTTTCGGGACGCGTTCATCGCGTCCGCCACTAATCTCGACGGCGTGCGTCCTGCCGTCCCGCATATATCAGGCATTCGCCGTATCAGCGAGTTCGAGCTTCTGATCGCCGTCAACGGTTACTCCGCCTCCAACACGGAGCGATTGCTGACTATCGAGCCGCTTCCGCTTCACGTCTACGGCAACGCCGATTTATACGACCCCGAGGGCGACGGATTCGGGCTGGTCTACGGAAGCGTCAGCGCGATAGCGGACTCGGATCTGCCGCTTGTCGGAATCGGCGCGTACTCGCTGCTCAAGTTCTCCGGCGGTACCGCGTACCTTGAACCCAACGCGAGCTATTGGCGCGGAACGCCCAACATCGCGGAGATTCAGCTTCGCGAAACGCCGAACTCGAACGCGCTCGCCGCCTTGCGGCTCGGAACCGTCGACGCGGCATTACTCCCGTCGGATCGACGCCTAACCGAAGAGCTTCGCTTCGTCAACGGCGGCGAGCCGAGCGGCTCTACCTTAACTTACGTGCCGCACCCCGTTACGTCGTACGGCTACATCGGGATAAACGCGGCCAACGTCGCCATCGGTGAGCGCGGCTCCGACGCAAGCAAGAACCTGCGGCGCGGGCTTGCCACCGTGCTTGCCGCGTATCGCGAGGAGAGCGTTACCGCGTACTTCGGTGAGAGCGCGAGCGTGCCGAACTATCCCGCTCCCGACGGCTCCTACGCCGCGCCGGAGCGCTCCGACCCGCGTTATACCACGGCGTACTCGACCGACGTCAACGGCAACGCGATCTATCGCTCCGGCATGTCCGACGCGGAGCGCTATCAAGCCGCCGAGCAAGCCGCGCTCGGCTTCTTCTTGGCGGCGGGCTACTCCGTGGAGGGCGGGCGAGTTACCGCCGCGCCCGTCGGAGCGAAGCTGTCGTTCAACGCGCTGATCCCCGCGAGTGAGCCGAGCGATCACCCGAGCTACCTGTTGCTCGTCCGCGCTTCGGACAGCCTTGCGAACATCGGGCTGGAGCTGAACATACGCGCCGTCGGCTCGATGGGAGAGCTGCGCTCCGCGCTGTACAGTGAAACCGCCGAGATCTGGTGCGCGGCGCGGGAGTTCGGCGCGTCGCCGGATCTGTTCCCGCTGTATCACTCTACAGGTCTGATCGGCACCGGCACGGACACCAATATCTACGGTATCAGCGACTCCGCCTTAGACGCGCTTATGCAGGAACTGCGCTCCGGCGACTCGATCTTGGATCGGCGAGTCGCGTACCGAGAGGCGTTCTCCGTCCTGCTGGCGTGGGCGGTCGAGATCCCCGCGTACCAGCGCATGGAGGCGTGGCTGTTCCGATCGTCCGCGCTCGACGCGCTTAACCTCCCGCCCGACATGACCGCGCACTACGATTGGACGAGCAAATAGCAAGAATTGGGAATTAGGGGAACGCAACCCACGTCCCCTAATTCCTCGCCCCTAACATCTATTATACCACAACTTGGTGCAAATGTCAAGCAAATTCTTCATAAGAGCCTCCCAAAATTTGAGAGGCTCAACGTGAAAAAAAGACTTGACTTTTACACCGATTTGTGGTATAATAGGTGTTAGTTATTAGGAAGTAGGGGAGCGCAAACCACGGAAGCGCTCCGTATCCCACGTCCCCTACTTCCTCGCCCCACTATCTGCTCTCCGCTATCTCTGCTCGTTGACGTAGATGTCAACCTTCGACTGCACGAGGTCGAGAACCTGCTGAGCACTCTTCTGTCCCGCAAAGAACGGCTCAAGCTCCGCCGCGATCATCTCGCTAAGCTTCAAGTCTATCTCCGTCGTAGTGCTGATCGTGTTCAAGAAGTTGACGAACTTGTCAAAGTCCGCACGCTTGAGCGCGAAGACCTCTATCACGGGTAAGCCGGAGTTCTCGAACTCGATCGTCGATTTCGCTATCACGGGCTTGCCGGAGTTCTCCGGAAAGGATCTGCCGTCAGACCAGCTGGAGCCGCCGTACGTGTTATAGGTGACCGTGGTCGGCTCATCGCCCTCGTGATAGTCCGTCATCGCGATCTCGGCAAGTTTGTCGAACTCCGCCTGATTCGCCGGGAACGACCACTGCGTATTCGGATTGGCCGCCGCTCTCTCCGCCGTCAGCAAACTGCTGATGAACCGCCACACTCCGTCCTTATGCGCGCTCTTTGAACCCATCGCCACCGTGCCTTGCATTTGCAGCGCACTCCCGCTCGAGCCGCTCTCCCTCGGGTAACCCTTGAACACGAGATTATCGCCGAGTATCGCGAACATACGCTCCACGTCCGTGAACGAGTTCACCCCGTTTGCAAGCCCCAGTGCCTGTCCTTGCATTACCGCAAGCATAGCGTTCGTCTGATTCTCCCAATCGAACTGCGCCTCCGACG
>JAITGH010000186.1 GCA_031280855.1 Oscillospiraceae bacterium
ACGCCGCCGCCGCGATCGAACTCGCAGTCTCCGAGGTCGATAAGACCTCCGCGCAAGCCGCCTACGCGTTCACGAAGTTCAACGCGGATCGCAGCGTCAAGTTCGCGAAGGACGCGTACGACGCCGCAACGCTCGCCGGGGAACCGGTAACGCTAATCGCGCCGATTAGCGGATTCGTCGGGCAAATCAATCACGTCGCGGGAAGCGAGTACTCGCCCGGCATGACCTATTGCAGAATCTTCGAGCCGCACAATGCGAAGATTCTCATCGACGGGAATCAACTCGGGGCTGACGCGGCGGAGCGGCTTAGCGTGCTGAAATACGGAGCCGCCGTTACGATCCATCAGGTTCGGGGCGATGGGCGCGACTTCACCGGTTACGTGTCGGCGAATACGACGCTAATCGGGTCGACCGTCCGAGTAGACCGCTATGCGATCATTGAGTTCGACGACGCTGACGCGTTCGGCGAGTACGCGCTCGAGAACCGCAGCGCGGTCAATGACTCGCTTTACAACATCCGCATCGCCGTATCTGACATCAACGACGCGCTGCTGATACCTCGAACCGCAATTCAGCGCGAGAATACGTACCGCTACGTGTACGTCGTGGAGGACGGTATGCCGAAGAAGCGATTCATCCGCGTCGGGTTGACCGGCGGCGACGACGTTCAGGTGCTTGACGGACTTCAAGAGGGCGACGTCATCGTTGCGTCGTAGCCTCTCGGGATCGGCATGGAGGCCGGATCCCGCAGACTCTCGATTAGGCAGGGAAGCTTTATGAAACTGTTCTGGTATGTAATCGCGCTCGCCGTGCTGGTCTTCGCGCTTAGTCTCTTCTTGCAAGCGAACGCGATCGGGGTAGAGGGCAACACGCGCTATGGCACGGAGGAGATAATCGCGGCGTCGCAGCTGATGACGGGCGGCAGCCTCGTCGTCTTCGATAAGTCCGGCGCGGAGCAGCGCGTCAAGGACGCGTTTCCCTATGTTGAGCGCGTCACGGTCAAGCGCAAGCTTCCGGATACTCTCATGATTTCTATTACGGAAAGCGTTCCGCTGGCGCGGATTCGGCTTGACGACGGCACTGTCGCGCTGATAGAGCGCAACGGCAAGGTCGTTGAGGTCGCGCCCGGCTCCACGGAGGGGATCGAGCTTCGCGGGCTCACGCCGCTCAACTGCGTACCCGGTGAGCCGTATCCGACGGAGTCCGAGCTTGACGCGGAGGCGCTCGACTACGCGTTGGAGATACTCGCCGCACTTGATGCGAACGGGTTATCCGGTCACGTCACGTACATTCAGGCGGGGATCCTGGTTCCAAGCTTCGACTATGACGGGTACTTCACCGTCGAGATCGGTACGCGGGAGCGTACCGCGGAGAAGATCGAGTTCTTCGCCGCATCGCTTGACAGTATGCCGAAAGGGTTCCCGGCGCGAATCGACCTTTCGATCGTCGGGTACGCGCACTATATCCCGCTATAGCGGGAGTCGAGGTACCTCTAACTACTGCCATTATACCACATTATGGCGCATTTGTCAAGTGTTTTTTGCGGAGCTTTGAATTTTTGTCACATACGCACAAATTTAAGGTGCACTATGCACTCATACCTGTGAATGGTGCACAAACTTTGCAAAGGCGCGAAAAAGCACTTGACTTTTGCGCCAATTTGTGGTATAATAGCACTAGTCGGAAAGCGTAGGCGAGAGCGATAACGTTATGTAACTACGCCGCACCTCCGAAATAGGTATTGACAGGAGATACACGATGACGAATGAAGCGTTGCAGAGCCGGGTTACGGAGCTGTACAAATCGGGGTTGCATTGCAGCCAGGTCATGATGCTGCTATCGCAAGAGCTTCGCGGCGAGGATGAGCCCACCGTGATCAGCGCGATGGGCGGGCTTGCCGGAGGACTGTACATGGGTCTGAACTGCGGGACGTTGAGCGGCGGCGCGTGTCTGCTTGCAAGCTATTGCGCTCGCGGCTCGGAGGAGGACTCCGACTCGCGCATGTACAAGGGCATGGTGGTGCAACTGGTCGACTGGTTTAACTCGGAGTTCGGCGCGTTGAACTGCTCGGAGCTTGTAAGTCCGGATCGGGCGGCACGGCTCGAAAAATGTCCGACGCTGCTTGTAAAGACGTTCGAGAAATGTCTGGAAATACTGCAAGAAAACGGAATCGACCCGCGTGAGTAGCAAACTCTCACGGGTCGCGGGATCGCTTCTTCCGTACGTTACGCGCCGCGGTCATAGCCGGAGTTCTTGACGAGCGTGATTGATTTCGTCTCCGCGTTGTAGAGTACGCCGAAGTCGAGTGCGGCGGCGATGTCGCGCAGCTTAACGTAGTTCGATCCATCGATCTTGTAGCCGCCGAGGTAGAGCCGCTCGAAACTGCTGGTGAAGACGAGGTCGTTCGTCTGATACGCAGTCCGCGAATCGGTGACCGAGGCGGCGGCGAGCTCGCCTCCTATCGGGGTGTAAGTCATGCCGGGCGTGAGGATAATCGTCGGCGGATCCGAGTAATACGCGACCTCGAACTTGTTCTCCAGCATCTTCGCGACGTCGCGGAGCTTCACGTAGTTCGCGCCCTTGATATTGAACAGCTCAAGCGAGTGCTCGACAGTTTCACCGCCGAGGTCGGCGTAGAGCTTCGATACGGACGGCAACGCAGCGATCGAGTCGGAGCCGGAGGTTAACGCGCCCTTCTCAATCGCATTCAGTATCGCGTCCAGCGCGTCCCAGTTCGTTATCAGCCCGGTATGCCAAGAGTTAACGGCAAAGTTAGGAAGCCGGAAGTCGTTCGTCGCACTCGCCGCCGCTACCGTGCCGTCACTCGTGCCGCCGGATGCGGTGCCGTAGATCGCGTACCACTCGGTACCGCTCGAGGTCGGAACGCTGTACCGCGCTCGCGGTTCAAGTTCCTTGACGCTCGGCAGCGAGTTCATCAGTGCGCTGAGCCTATCGCCGATGAGGAAGTTGACGAGCTCCGCCGCGTCCTTGTTATCGCCGGCGATCATTTGACCCGCGTTCTCCGTAACCTTGCTTGAGCCGAGGTACGGTGTACCAAGTGTGACGACTTTACGGACGTTCGAGGGCGCGGACGCCGCGATGTACTCCGCCGCGACCAGTCCGCCCATGCTGTGCGCGACGATGACGATCTCGCGCTGAGCGTACTGCCGCAGAAATGCGGCGAGCTGCTCCGCACTCTTCGCGTTCGATTGCCGCCAATCGTAGGCGAACATGACGGTGTCATAGCTCTGACGCAGGGTCTCGACCAGCGGCTTGTACATCTCCATAACGCCGTAGTTCTGGACGGCGGTAATCCCGGGCAGCGACTTCCCGTCGGTGAACTTGAGCTTCTCCAGATTCTCGACAGCTTTAGCGACGACGCCGAGGATCATCGGGTTGAATCGAAGATCGTCCTTCGTTTCGTCGCTCAGCGCGGCGAATCCCTCGCGATCCAAGAACCCGAATTCAAACGGAGGCCAGATGAACGCGTCGTACTCCTTCAGTTCGCTGCCCATAATGCCGGGCAATACGACGACCAACGGTTTCGCCGCCGGAGCCGCCTCCGCGATTACCGGCACGACGCAAAGCGTAAGCGTTAACGCAAGGATAAGCGCGAGTACTCGTTTCATATTATACCTCCTGTTATGTAGCGTTACATCGGATACATAATACCATCTTTCCCGAGTAAAGTCAATCATATTCCTGTAAACTTTTTGTGACCGGCGTGACGCCGGCTCCATATTAGCCTCTGCGACTGTCAAGCCCCGGCAATCGGCGTGACGCCGACTCCATATTAGCCTCTGCGACTGTCAAGCCTTGGCAATCGGCGCATTCCCGGCGTGACGACCCTCGTAAACATATATGCATTGTCATAAACTTCCGGTAATGATGGTGCGAGGACACTTCTCAACGCATGCGCCGCAGTTGGTACACTTTGCGAAGTCGATAACGGCGAGGTTATCGTCGAGCTTAATTGCGTTGCTTGGACAGTTTTTGACGCAAACGCCGCACCCGATGCAACCGGCGTCGCAGACCTTCCGCACGGCGGCGCCGCGAGCGCGGGAGGCGCACCCGACTTGAACCTTACCGGAGTACGGTACTTTCGCGATCAGCCGCTTCGGGCAAACGGCGGCGCACCTCATGCACCCGGTGCATTTCTCGCGGTCTACTACGCTGACGCCGTTGACGACGCGCAGCGCGCCGAATCGGCACTCCCGCGTGCAGGAGCCTAAACCCAGGCATCCGAATCGGCAAGTCAGCGGACCTCCTCCGATTGCGTTCAGCGCGGAGAAGCAATCGTCAAGCCCGACGTAGTCGTACTTACGCGCACTTCGCGATCCGCCGGAACATTTGACGAACGCGACTTGACGCTCCGAGCCTACGGGCTCGACGCCCATGATCGCGGCGACCTCCGCAACGACCTCCGCGCCGCCGACTACGCAACCGTTAACCGGCGCGGCACCGCTTACCACGGCGGCGGCAAAACCTCCGCAACCGGGATAGCCGCAGCCTCCGCAATTCGCCCCGGGCAGAGCGCCGCGAATCGAGTCCTCGCGCTCGTCGCGCTCAACCGCGAACACTTTCGCGGCTATCGCCAGTGCGGCTCCGAATATCGCGCCCAGTCCTCCAAGCACTGCTACAGGCAGGACGATCGGCAGTATTATTGTCATCTCAGATCCTCCATCAGAACACCCGCAATCCGCTGAACCCCATGAACGCAAGGCTCAGCAGTCCTGCGGTTACCAGCGCGATCGGGAAACCCTCGAACGCGTCCGGGTAGTCGGAGACGCTCGCAAGCCGCTCCCGTACGCTCGCGAATAGCACAATTGCAAGCAAGAACCCGATCCCGCCCGTTACTCCGTACACCACGCTCTCAACCAAGTTGTAGCTCTTTTGAGTGTTTAGCAACACAACGCCGAGCACCGCGCAGTTCGTCGTGATCAGCGGCAGATAGATCCCAAGCGCGAGGTACAGCCCGGGCATCGTCTTTTGCAGGAACATCTCTATAAATTGCACCAGTGACGCGATAACCAAGATGTACGCGACGGTTTGCATGAACTCCATGTCAAGCGGGACGAGGATGAACTCGTTCACCAGCCAGCATACGAGGCTCGCAATCCCCATGACGAACGTCACCGCCAGTCCCATCCCGATTGCGGTATCCTGCTTTTGCGAGACGCCGAGAAACGGACAGATTCCCAGGAACTGGATCAGCACGAAGTTCTCGATCAGGATCGCACCTAGGGCGATCGAGAAGATGAGAGTAATGTTCATTTCGACGCACCTCCGTTGCGGCGTTTAGTTAGCCATTGTATGAGAGCGATCAGACATCCGAGCGCGATGAACCCTCCGAACGGCAGAATGATCAGCATCGCCGGATACGGCTGCGGGATCAGGGTTATGCCTTTGCCGCCGTTCAATAGCCCTCCGCCGAACGTGCCGTTCCCAAGAAGCTCCCGCGATGCGCTCAGCGCTATCAGTACGCAGGTGTACCCGAGCCCT
>JAITGH010000081.1 GCA_031280855.1 Oscillospiraceae bacterium
TCCGGCGGTCGGCGGCACACCTCGTTCGCCGCAGTAGAGGTAATGCCGGAGATCCGCGATACGGGTGAGATCGTAGTGAAGCCGGAGGATCTGAAGGTCGACACGTACCGCAGCTCCGGCGCGGGCGGTCAGCACGTCAATAAGACTGAAAGCGCGATCCGTATAACTCACCTACCCACCGGAATCGTCGTCGCGTGTCAGCAGGAGCGCAGCCAGATCCAGAACCGCGAGACCGCGATGACGATGCTGCGCAGCCAGCTCGCGCAGATCAAGGCGCGGGAGCACTATGAGAAGATTGAGGACATCAAGGGCGTGCAGATGAAGATCGAGTGGGGCAGCCAGATCCGCACGTACACGTTCATGCCCTACACGCTCGTTAAGGATCACCGTACGCGATTCGAGAGCGGCAATGTCCAAGCGGTGATGGACGGCGATCTTGACGGGTTTATCAACGCGTACCTTACGGAAGCTGCTAATACCTCGGAGGACTAATATGGAACAGATAATCGGATTGGACGAGCTGATCTTGTCCGCGCTTGCGGAGGACATCGGGACGGGCGACATAACGACGCTTGCAACCGTCGCGGAGACTTCCGTCTCGGAAGCTAAGCTGATTGCGAAGGAGTCGGGCGTGCTGTGCGGACTTGACGTTTTTAGCCGCGTGTACCGGCTCTACGACTCGCGAGTCCGGGTTGAGTCGAAGCTCCGCGACGGCGACTTGCTGAGCGAGGGCGCGGTGATCGCGGAGGTCGCGGGACTCTCGCGCAGTCTGCTGACGGCGGAGCGAGTCGCGCTGAACCTATTGCAGCACCTCAGCGGAGTCGCGACTCAAACTCGCCGCTTCGCCGACGCGGTCAAGGCGTACGAGACTCGAATCGTGGATACGCGTAAGACTACGCCGGGGTTGCGAGTGTTGGAGAAGTACGCGGTGCGAGTAGGCGGAGGGTCGAACCATCGGTTCAGCCTGCAAGACGGGGTGCTGATCAAGGATAACCACATACGCGCCGCCGGAGGTATCGCGATCGCGGTCGCCGCCGCGAGGCGGATCGCGCCGTTCACCTTGAAGGTGGAGGTCGAGTGCGAGAGTCTCGAGCAAGTGCGTGAGGCGCTGGAGTCGGGAGCGGACATCATCATGCTTGACAATATGAGCGTCGAGGAGATGCGCTCTGCGGTCGAGCTGATCGGGGGTCGAGCGATAACGGAGGCGTCGGGCAACATCGGCGACAAGCGTGCGGATCAGCTTGCGGAGATCGCCGCCGCCGGGGTCGACGTAATCTCCGTAGGAGCGTTGACTCACAGCGTTCGCGCACTCGACATCTCGCTTAAGTTCTGAGGTGCCGTATGAGTTCGTCCAGTTTGAAGACGTACCTCATCGTACTGCTGCTGATCGTAAACCTTGTATTCGCGGCGGCACTGGTGAACGACATCATGGAGGGGAATCGCGCACGGGACGCGGGATTGCGCGACTTGGTCAGCGTGTACCGAAGCTCCGGCGTGACACTTGCCGAGGGTGCAATCAAGGAGCTTCGCACACCGCCCGTAAGTGTGAGGATCGTGCGCAGCGCGGAATCGGAGCAACGGCTTGCGGAACGGCTGTTGGGACCCGGCACGCTCGGCGAGGATCTCGGCGGCAGTATCTTCTATTACACGGGAATGAGCGGAGTCGCACGATTCCGGCTTGACGGCACGTTTGAGGTCTCGCTGCCGTACTACTCGACTACCGGGGGCAAGTTGGAGAGCTTTGCGGAGGATTTGGCGGCGACGATGGGTGTGAAAGTTCGGCTGCTTGACACGGTCGGCTCGACGCTTCACTACGCGGTGCTTCACGGCGGGTCGGACGTTGTGAATCAACGGATCAGCTTCAGCTTTGGCTCGACGATCGGGGTAACCGTCGCGGGAGTCTACGTCGTCGGCGCGGAGCAGCCGGGCGACGAGTACAACTACGCCGACGCGCTGACCGCGTCGCTCAAGTTCCTGCGGGAGATCGAGTCGGGCGGCATACTGTGCGGAGCCGTTGACCGCGTCGACAGCGTTTACCTGTTCTCCGGCTCCGCGTATATCCCCGCGTGGCGGTTCAGCGGCGACTCCGGCGTGTATCTGCTTATCTCGATGACCGGTGAGCTTACGGTGAGCTTGCTCAACTACTCATACAGAGGTGCATAAGATGGAACCCTACATTACATACTACTTTGCTATGGAAAGCGTTGGAGCGTTCGAGTTTGCGGAACTCTTCGACGGTTGCGCTCGCCCGTGGGAGGTACTGCTGCGAGCGAAAGCGATCGTGACGAGCGATAGAATCGCCGCAAGCGCGAGGATTCACCCGAGCGTCGAGCTTAAAGGTCCTGTCTGGATCGGTGAGAATGCGGAGATCGGGCACGGCGCGTTGATTCGCCCGTACTCCGTGATCGGTGCGAATTGCTCCGTCGGGCACGGCAGCGAGGTAAAGCACTGCGTAATGCTGAACGGTTCGAAGGTCGCGTCACTGGCGTTCGCGGGCGATAGCCTGCTTGGACGCAGTGCGAGACTCGGCTCCGGCGCGATAACCGCGAATCGGAAGTTCAACCAGACGAACGTAACGTGTCGCGGAGAGGATCTGCACTCCGACTACTTCGGACTGGTGCTCGGCGATTGCTCCCGGCTCGGCGCGAACTGCGTTACTCAGCCGGGTACCCACATCGGCGCGTACTCGTGGGTCTTCCCGCTGACCGACGTGCGCGGATTCATCCCGTCTCGCAAACGCGTGTTCCGCGAACGCTCGCTCACCATGCAAGATAACGACGCCGTGGAACTAACGTGAGCGCGGGTGGGAACGATTTGAGAATGTATTGAGACGTTACGAGGGTTCCTAGCCCCCGCGTCCCCCCGTAACGTCTCGATACATTGTCAAATCGCACCAAACCGCTCGTTCGTGAAAATGTACAAAAAAGTGCTTGACAAGCGCGGCGTAGTGTGTTATATTTGCCATATAGGGTGAGCGTTGGCTCGAATCGTGAGTACGACGTTGCCGAATTAACACAATTAACCAAAAGGAGACCAGACCATGAAGAAAGCAATCGCGTTAATCGTGGCGGGAGTCATGCTGGCCGCGCTGGTCGCCGGGTGCGACAACACGTCCGCGACTCCGTCCGACGCGTCGTCAAGCTCACCGAGCGCGACGCAAGGCTCCGGAACGTCGCCGTCGCCGAGCGGCGAGGGAACCTCAACCACGGCTGCGGAACCGGCGAGCTATCCCGCCGGGGAGATCGCTCCGCCGAAGCTTCCGGCGGCCGCCGATACTCTCGCCGTCAACTCCGATGGGACGCTTAAGTATGAGCTTGCCGACACGAACTATCCGCTGAACGAGTACGACTACGAGCTTCCGCTTACTACGGATAGCACTACGTACACGTACTTCGACATCACGTTCATACTGGAGTCGATGATTCCTGCGGATGGCAAGGGTACGATGGACTACTACACGATGGTGCGTAACAAGACGGGTGTGAACATCGACTATCAGTGGGTGCCGAGCGACATCACGGTTGCGCAGACTCAGTTTTCGATCGCGATGGCGGCTGATGAGCTGTGCGACATCACGGCGTGGGGGTCGTACTTGTACACGCTTGCGGGCAGCGGGACTCAAAGCGACATGGTCGACCAGAACTGGTTTGCGAACATCGCGGACTATCGCGCATATGCTCCGAACTTCATGTTCCAGATCCCGCGATACAACTATGACCCGGATCTGATAGCGAACATGTGGCTGAACGATGAGATGATCGTGCTGATGGGGCCGTTCACGGAGAATCCGATGCCGAGCACCGGGTACCTGATTCGTGGCGACTGGCTGGATCGGCTGGAGATAAAGGCGTCGGATATCAAGACGTACGATCAGCTGTTCAACGTGTGGGAACGATTCAAGAACGAGATCATCACCGCGCCGGACGGCTATCCGTTTAGCTTCTTCGCGTACTTGGAGCCGACGTCGGGACAGTTCTTCGGCGGGTATGACACGGGGATCCTCGTTGGGACTCCGTTGACGCGAGTGGTTGACAAGAAGGTAACCTTTACAATGACGGACGTGGACGACTATGAGCCGTTACAGCTATTCCTTGAGATTCAGGAGAAGGGCTGGGGCAACCCGAACTTCGGAGAGTACAACTTGACGCAGGCGATGCTTGACCTTGTGCAGTCGGATCGCTTGGGCATGATCAACGCGTACGCCGGAGAGATTGGCTCGTACGAGGCGAATAACTCGACGCCGGGAGCGCGATGGGACGCGATTGCCTCGCCGCGTAAGACGGAGAATCAGAAGCTGAAGTACGGGCACGGGCAATCGGAGTGGCAGTACACGCCGCTGGGTTGGTGCTTCAGCGCGAAGAGCAAGAATATCCCGCTGCTTGTCAGCTACGCCGACTATTTCTACAGCGATGAGGGCTCGTTCGACGGTACGTGGGGTATTGAGGGCGTAACGTACGAGTACGACAGTGCGACCGGGGAACCTCACCGCACGGAGTTCGCCTACGCGAACAAGGACGGGCACGCTCTGGCGTGGATTATGCTTGCGTATAACCAGAGCAAGTTTACGGAGCCGTTCCGTTGCATGTACCTCTCCGACTACACGTATCCGGGCGGGGAGCGGTACCGCGACTTCTTCTATACGTGGAGCGAAGTCTTCTACAAGCCTGTGCGCGACGGCTCCGCCGAGTACGACTGGCCGAGCGCGACCGCGAAGCTAACCCTGGAGCAGCAGCAAGAGGTGAACACATACATCTCCGACGCGAATACTTGGTATGCCGAGAATTACCAGATGTTCATCGACGGGACTCGCCCGCTTACCCCGGAGACGTGGGCGGAGTACATGAAGGAGCTGAACGCGATCGGGTATGAGCGTTACCGCAACACGATGCAAGTCGTGTTTGACGAGTACCTCGCTCGGCGTAACAACATCATCGCCGGAACCAACTAACAAGGGCACAGCCCTTGACCCCCGCCGATGTGGGCTAATCATCTCCCGCCCTGATGGCTCGTCCTCGCAAACTGCGCTCCGCTGCGCCGCCCTTACGTGCGGCATTCGCTGCGCTTCGTTGCTCGTCCTCTTCGGCGCGAAACGCTTCGCTGGTTTCGCGCCGAGTTGGATCGCTTCCACGGAAGGGCTCCCGGCTCCCGGCTCCTGAACCCTGACTACTGATATTATACCACAAAGATGTGTATAAATCAAGTGTATTGTGTGAATAGATTGTAAACACTCACCGCCGGATTGCGGTGAGTGTTTACGTGTCAAGTATATTCACTTGTCAGCGGCTATTGGAGCCGAAAATCTTGAGGATTTCTTTGAACGGGTCGTCCTCATCCTCGACGACGGGTTCAGGCTCGACGACCGGAGGCTCATTGCTTTGCTCATGCCCACGGCGGATATTCGGCGCGACCCACTCCGACTGCGGCTGCGAAGCGCTTGAGGACGCGGGCTGATACTCGCCCTCGAATCCGGTCGCGATGACGATGACGCGGATCTCGTCCTCGAGCGACTCGTCGAATGAGGCTCCGAAGATGATGTTAGCGTCGGGGTGAGCGGCGGCCTCGACCATGCCTGCGGCGGACTCGACCTCGTCAAGCGTCATATCTACGGAGCCGGTAATGCTGACGAGGACACCGAGCGCGCCGTCGATGGAGGTCTCCATGAGCGGGCTGGAGACCGCCATGCGAGCGGCTTCCTCCGCCTTGTTCTTGCCGCCGGCACGTCCGACGCCCATGTGGGCGTAGCCCGCGCCCTTCATGATCGAGGTCACGTCCGCGAAGTCAAGGTTGATAAAACCGGTATCTTTAATCAGGTTAGAGATACTGGTGACCGCTTGGAGCAGCACCGCATCGGCGAGCGCGAACGCGTTCATCATCGTGATCTTCTGATCGGTAGTGTACTTGAGGCGATCGTTGGGAATGACGAGCAAGCTGTCGACCTTGCCGAGCAAATCGGCGAGCCCGCGCTCCGCCTGATCTTTGCGGCGTTTGCCCTCGAAGGAGAAGGGCTTCGTGACGACTCCGACGGTGAGGACGCCCATCTCACGAGCGATATCGGCGACGATGGGCGCGGCTCCGGTACCTGTGCCGCCGCCCATGCCTGCGGTGATGAAGACCATGTCGGTACCCTCGAGCGCCTTGACGATGCTGCTGCGATTTTCCTCGGCGGAGCGTTTACCGACGTCGGGATCCGCGCCCGCGCCTTGACCGTGGGTGAGCTTCTCGCCGATTTGGATCTTCTCACCGGCAAGCGAGACGGAAAGGACTTGCTTATCGGTGTTGACGGCGACAAAGTTCACGCCCTTTACACCCGCGTCGACCATGCGATTGACGACGTTGTTCCCCGCGCCTCCGACCCCTACGACCTTGATGCTGACAACGTTTTCGACCGCTGTGTTATCCAGAGTGAATGCCATATTATGTAACCCTCCTTACGAGGTCAAGTAATCGTTTTTTACATTTTAACACTAAATGCAGCAATAGTCAATAGGGAATTTTGTTTTTTCTTGTAAATTTTTCAGATTTTTTTGTAACTGTTGTAATTTGGGGGCGTGTAAGGTAAAAAAGATTTACATAAAGCCCGGAGATTAGACTATGCCCCACGGTAAGTGGAGCTCGACGCTGCCGTCGGGCAGGTAGACCGCGCAGCTACGCAGCCAGAAGAACAGCAGGAGCGAGACGACCGCCGTTACGCCAAGCACCCACGCGATAATCGAGAGTGCGCGCTTAAGCGGCGGCTTAGGCTTGTAGACTCGCGGTCGGAACATCGGCGGCTTCATGCGGCTATGCCTCCAGCTGCGCGACTCGGCGGGAGTGCCGCCCACCCTCGAACGGAGTGCCCAGCCACGCGGCGAGGATCTCGAGCGCGAGCGGCGCGTCAACCACCAGTTCGCCGAGCGCGAGCACGTTCGCGTCGTTGTGACTGCGGGAACGCTGTGCCAGGAAGACGCTGTCGCAAAGTGCACAGCGCACTCCGCGCACTTTGTTCGCGGCGATGGCGACTCCGATCCCGGTACCGCAGATGACGACTCCGCGCTCCGCCTCACCGGCGGCGACGGCGTTCGCCGCAAGCTTCGCATAGTGCGGATAGTCGCAACTCTCCTCGGTGGACGTACCGAAATCGCGGAACTCGATCGCGTTCTCTGTAAAGTAGTTTAGTATTACACCCTTGAGTTTGAGTCCGGCGTGATCACATGCAATTGCTATCATTTTGCCTCCATTTGTCATATTCCAAAGATTTTTGTAATCGGATTATGTTCGACGAAAAGTCTTAGCACGGCGGTCTGATCGATCTCCGCCGCCGGGATTATTGCGCCCGTGAAGCGTAATGCCCACGCGATTACCAGCACGACGATCAAGCCTTTCGCGAGCCCTAAGACTGCGCCGCCGATGTCGTTCAGCAGTTTCAGACCGGGCAAGTTGAACGCGATGTTGATGAGGTTCAGCACGATTGCGAAGACGACCGAGATCAGCAGGAACGCCGTCGTCGAGAGTATCGCGAACGCGAGCGTCTCGGTAATCTTTTCGGTAATCGCGACTTTCAGCATTTGCCCGGTCTCCGTGAACGAGCTTGCGAAACCCTGCGCCAGTTCCGCCGACGCGCTTTGCAGGATACCGAGGTTGGCGAGCGCGTCGAGGCTGATGTCGTAGACCTCGGTGTTCGAGTCGTCCGCAGAGGGTAGGTACTCGCTTTTGGCGGTGTCGACGGCTTTTTCGACGATGCCGCTGACGAACGGGTGAATCGCAGGCGTCAGATCCGGCGTGTATGTATTGGCGACGAGATTCGCGCCCCAAAGCGCAACCAACATCGCGATCACGCCCCCGATTCCGAGGATCAGACCGCGTCGGTAACCATGCCATCCGCTGATGAACAGGATCACCACTATCACCAGGTCGAGGATAATGCTAAGCTTCATTACGCGCTCCTAATCGTCAAGTAGATTTACCTTACGCGGTTTGCTCGATCCAATCGGCTCCGCCGGAGTATTCAACGGTGACTTGCTTGTCACCGGCGCGGTAACCGGACAGTTGAAGTGTAATGCCGTCGTCCTTTACAGTGTAGCCGATGAGGTGGTGGCTTGTAAAGTGATACTCCGTTACAAGCGTCGGGCCGGAGTTGAAGACCGTCACGCGGTCGCTGCCGATCGCGAATATGACGTTCTCGCTGAGGTAGCCAAGCTCGAAGTAGAGGCTATCGGAGGAAAGGTAGGAGCCGCGCTCGACCCCGGTACCGAGCCCGAAGACTCGAATGCGGCACCCGGAATCGGAAAGCGTCGCGACCGTCAGCGTCTTGCCCGAGGGCGATACCGCCGCCGCAACGATGTACTCGCTTGCCGACGGCCACTCCGCGATCTTGTCGTACTCGTCGTAAACGTAGACGATCCCCTTGTAGCCGAGCTTTTCGGCGATCTCGACCGTTAGCGAGTCCGCGCCGCGTTCCGGCGGATCGTACAGGTACACTCGCCACGCGAGGAACCCTCCGAGAACCACGACAAGCGATATGAGCATAATAATGCGGTTACGAAGCGTTAAGAATTTCTTCATATGTCATAGTGAACTCCGGACATGTAGAGACCATGAGGCGGAACGGTGGGCCCGGCGAGAGAGCGCCGCCGCGTTTCCAGTATTTTCCTGACGTCAGGCGGCTCGAGTTTCCCGATCGCGACGTAGACGAGCGTCCCGACCATCGCTCTGACCATATTATAGAGGAAGCCGTTCGCAGCAACGACCATCTCAATTATACCACCTTTTTCATAAATGTCAAACGCAAATATTGTCCGAACGGTTGATTTTATGTCGGTTCCTGTCGAACGCACAGCGGCGAAGTCGTGAGTGCCGACGAATTGCCGCGCCGCGGCTCGCATTCGCTCCAAGTCGAGACTTTGCGGATACCACCACGCGTGGTTACGGCGAAGCGGGTCGCGGATCTCGCTGTTAAGGATTCGGTACGTGTACTCCTTACGCACGCAGGAGAATGTAGCGTGAAACTCCTTTACAGTCTCCCAAGCTCGAGCGACGGCGACGTCGCTCGGCAATCGGGAGTTCAATGCGAACGGCAATCGCTCCGCCGGTATCCGCGCACTCGTACGGAAGTTCGCGACGTAGTACTCCGCGTGAACGCCCGCGTCCGTGCGTCCGCACCCGGTAACGCTGACGCGGTGCTTGAGAATGGACTGAAGCGCGTCCTCCAGGGTTTGCTGAACGGTGGGCAAATCGCGCTGCCGCTGCCAACCGTGGTACGCGGTACCGTCGTAGCTGAGTAGCAGCGCGATGTTACGCGGCTCGCTCATAGCGGCAAGTAGCGCAGCATTACACTCACGCCCGCCACTAATACGCCTAATGCGAACGCGGTGAAATCGGTGCGAGTATAGCGCAGTTGCTTGAACTTCGTGCGGCCGTCGCCGCCGTTGTAACAGCGGCTTTCCATCGCGATTGCAAGTTCGTCCGCTCGCCTGAACGCGCTTACGAACAGCGGAATGAGCAACGGGAGCAACGCTTTTGCACGTTGGAACAAGTTGCCGTGCTCGAAGTCCGCGCCTCGCGCCTTTTGAGCGCTCATGATCTTGTCGGTCTCCTCGATCAGCGTTGGAATGAACCGTAGCGCGATGCTCATCATCATGGAAAGCTCATGCACCGGAAGTTTGATTCTTTTAAGCGGAGAGAAGAGCGCCTCCATCGCGTCGGTCAGCTGTAAAGGCGAAGTGGTATACGTCAGCAGCAACGTCCCTGA
>JAITGH010000138.1 GCA_031280855.1 Oscillospiraceae bacterium
TTCGCTTGACTTTTCATTTGCAGACTTGTAAGTGTTAATGACGTCGCCGTAGACGAGGCGAAGCTCATCGGCGAAGCGCAGCAGCTCCGAGGTCGCGCCGTACAGCAGCTCCAGCGTCAGCCACGTCTTGCCGTCGCCGTTGCAGAACGATAGCTCCACGCGAGCGGGTTCCGGCATGTACAGAATCGCGGCGGAGCGCGAGTAGCGGAACGTTTCGATAGGCTCAAGCGGCGCGGTAAGCGTCAGCTCCGGTGCGCCGCGCTCCCGAAGCCGCTCCATCACGGTGAACACGTCCGTAAAGCGCGAAGTCCACTGCTGCCCGAAGAAGACTCCATCGTCGCCTACGCAGCCGTAGATGAGGTTCGCGACGTTTATCCGCCCGGTTCGACGTACGTGAAGCGCGCAGTTCAGGGCGCGAAGCTCGCCCGACGCATTGTCATAGCACATGCCGATAACGTCACGCGAGCGATAGTCGTCCTTCGTATATCGCGTGAAGAACTCGTCATGCATCATTGAGACGGCGGCGGCGAGGCTCGGCAGATTGAACGTTATCTCGACCTTTGAAGCCATAGCGGTACCTCCTGTGGGCGGAGCAGCAAATCGCGGCGCAGGTTAGGCGCAGGGTAGTTGACATTATTATACGCTCATTGAGAGAAGAATGCAAGAAATTTTTTCTTGGTAACGGGTTAGACAAAAATCGGCATGGGACAGGCATATAATGTGAAGCAATCGATTATGTCAAACATTACGCCGCGGGAGGGGAACCAATGATCCGGGAGAGGTTACACGATATACACGAGAGGTTGCGCGGGCTGTCGCTGATGCGGCTGCCGAACATCGGGAAGCTGAAGCTGACGAAGCGGCAGAGCCTTGCCATCGGGCTGATACTTCGGATGTTCGCGGGCATCATGTTTGGGTCGGCGCGGATATTCGGAGCGTACTCGCCATTCGGCGTGGCGTACATCGCGGCGTGCGGAGCCGGGTTCGAGGGCGTGTTCGCGCTGCTTGGAGTCGTTCTCGGCGCGATTGGAACGGGGGGCGTCGACTGGGCGCTCAAGTACACCGCAAACGGAGTGCTCGTCTATGCGGCGAACGCGATCTTCCGCGATTTGCCGGTATATGACAAAAGCTGGTTCTCCCCGGTCGCCGCCGCCGTTATGACGGCGTGTACGGGCTTCGTATACGCCGCCAAATCGGAGTGGGCGCTATCCGCGACTGCGTACTACATATGTGAGGTTATGCTGGCGGCGGGCTGTGCATACTTCTACCGCAAGGCACTGGAGCCATACCTTGAGAATACGAGCACCGAGTCGAACCGCAAGCGGCGCTACAACTCGGCGGAGCACGCGGCGCAGTACCGCGTAAGCGCGTTGATACTAATCGCAACGCTGATGGTGCCGCTGTCGCGGCTTCGCGTGATGGGGGTAATCGCGCCCGGCGGAATCGCGGCGGTGATCGCGGTGATGGCGGCGGCGTACAAGGGCGGCATGGCATGGGGCTGCGCGACGGGCGTAGTGTTCGGAATCGCGGTCGACGCGGCGAACGGAGGCTCACCGTTTTTCACCGCGTCATACGCGCTTGCAGGACTCGTCGCCGGAGTATTCCGCAAGCAATCGCGGCTATCGTTCCTGACGGTGTATACGCTCGCAAACGCGGTGTCCGCGATGTGGAACTGGTCGAGCCCGATGCGCGAAGCGTCGCTGTACGAGGTCTTCGTCGCCGACGTCGTATTCATGCTTCTGCCGTCGAAACTCCTGCGTACGTGGAAAGAGCGGTTCCTTCCGAGGGAGGAGCGCATCTCCGCAGTATCGTTTGCCGCAAGCTATGCGCGTAAGCGAGCGGAAAGCGTCGCGCAGGCGTTCCGCGAGATCCACGAGATGCTGAAGCGCGGCGTAGAGGGCGGCCGTAACGACGGCGACGTGATCTCCGTCTTCGACGTCGCGGCGGACTCCGTTTGCCGGCATTGCCGTCGTTCCGCTATGTGCTGGCAACAGCTCTATGAGGACACCGTGGACGCGCTTAACGAGGCCGCGCCGAAGATGAGCGCTCGCGGCGAGCTAATCCCGGACGACTTGCCGGAGCGGTTCCGTAACCAATGCTCCGAGCTTAAGCCGTTCATCTTCTCCGCGAACTCCGAGCTTCGCGCAATGCTCCTGCGCCGTCAGTACCGTAACCGCATAGATGAGCGGCGCGACGCGCTGTTCGAGCAATTCAACGACATGTCGGCAGTGCTTGACCTCGTCGCGGACGCGATCCCGCAATCGAACCACAGCGAACGTGCGCTGGAGGCGGAGTCACGCGTTAACCTCTACCTGATGGGAACAGGCGTAGAGTCGCGCTGCGCCGCGTTCAGTGACTCGAACCGCCGCCTCCACTTGGAGGTCAGCGGTGAGGGCAATGCCGATCTGACGAAGCAGCCGGAGTGGCTCAAGAAGCTCGCCGCCGCCGCAGAGTGCCCGCTTTCCACCGCCGACGCGTCCTCGAACGCGATGCACCTGTTGGAGACGGAACCGCTGGTCGCAACGATCGGAGTCGCGTCGCTCCGTAAGCGCGGCGAGGACGTCAGCGGCGACAACGGCGCGTTCTTCAAGACCGATGAAGGCATGTTGTACATGATACTCTCGGACGGAATGGGAAGCGGTAACGAGGCGGCGAAGGACAGCAAGGCGGCGGTGAAGATCCTGGAGCGATTCCTGCGTGCGGGCGTGGATACGCAGACCTCGCTGAAGATCCTGAGCGCGGTGATGAACATGCGCGGCGAGGAGACGATCGGCTGTGCGACGGTTGACCTGCTGTGCGTGAACCTGTTCACGGGCGACACGGAGTTCTACAAGTACGGCGCGGCTCCGTCCTACGTTAGGAAAGGCGCGGCGGTGAGGCGAGTCGGGGGCGAGAGTTTCTCCGCAGGGCTGGGCGCGGCGGCTCCGGCGCGTACGAAGCTTTACCTCGAGCCTGGCGCGTACGCGGTGATCGTCAGCGACGGAGTCGCCGGAACTTCCGACGATTGGCTTAGCGCGTACCTTGCGGGCTACGAGTACGACGGCGCGGACTTTGCGAAGGTGCTGGCGCACTCGATCGTCGAAATCGCGTCCGAGAAGTACGGCCGCATGGACGATATGACGGCGCTCGTCGCGGCGCTGCGATAGTTGGAGCGGCAGGCGCAACCGCTCAAGCTTGCGATTACGCACCCGACCGTTAGCGACGAAAAAGGGCGAGCTATTGCCCACCCCCGCGTTCACGGACCTCCTATTGGCGACCCTTGCAGCGTAATAACGCCCGATGTTAATGGCGCGAGCTTTAGGTTCGCGCCCTCGAGTAACGCCGTACGCGCCGGTGACGCGGCTCGTACACTTTTACCTCGAGTTTAGTAGTGCTTTGTAAAAGATCTGTGAACATTATAACTCAACACACGGCATTTGTCAATAGGTAAAACGACTTTTTTCGAACTTTTTTTACAAAAAGTTCGAAAACATTATGTAAACTGCAAGAAAATATGGCAAAACAGTAGGCAGGATGCGCTCCTGCCTACTGTCGCCTGACATACTATCGCGCCTTCTTTCGCTTCTTACCGCGATCTTCGGGAGTCAGTTCCTCAAGCTTGCGCAGAAGCTCCTTCTGCTCCGCCGTGAGGTTAACGGGAGTCTCGACCGTCACCGTCACCATCTCGTCGCCGCGCACCGACGACCGCAGGTGCGGGACGCCCTTGCCTTGCAACCGGAAGATTGAGCCCGTTTGAGTCCCCTCCGGGATCTTGAGTTTCGCTCTGGCGTTCGCATCGCCCTCCGCGAGGATCGGAACCTCCAGCTCATCGCCGAGCGCGGCTTGAGCGAAGCTTATCGTAAGCTTGTAGTACAGCGTAGTGCCGTCGCGCCGGAAGTGCTCGTGAGGTTTTACTCGGACGCTTACAAGCAAATCGCCGTCGGGCCCGCCGTTGATCCCGTGCCCGCCCTTACCGCGAAGCGACATCGTTTGCCCGTCGTCGATCCCCGCAGGTATGTCGATCGGCATCGTCCGATTGCGGCGCACGTTCGACTTGCCCTTACACGTCGGGCATGGCGAGTGGATGATCTTGCCGGAGCCGCCGCACTTGCTACACGCGCTTGTCATCACGGTCTCGCCCAGTATCGTACGCTGACGCGTCTGAACGGTGCCGGAGCCTTTACACTGCGGGCATACCTCAGGAGTTGTGCCCGGCGCGCTTCCGGTGCCTTTGCAATCGGAGCAGACCTCAACGCGGCTGACGTGTACGTCTTTCGTACACCCGAACGCGGCCTCCGCAAACTCGATCGTTACGGACGAGCGTACGCTCTCGCCCTGACGCGGAGCGTTCGGGTTATTGCGCCGCCCTCCGCCCCACAGGTCGCCCAGTATGTCCCCAAGGTCGAACTCGAACCCGCCGCCGCCGAAGCCGCCAAACCCGCCGAAACCGCCGTCGCCGCTCGTCGCGCTATAGCTCTGATCCACGCCCGCGTGCCCGTATGCGTCGTACCGACTGCGCTTGTCGCGATCGGACAGCACCTCGTACGCCTCGCCTATCTCTTTGAATCGAGTCTCCGCCGTCTTGTCGTCCTTGTTAACATCGGGATGGTGCGTCTTCGCAAGCTTGCGATACGCCTTCTTTATCTCATCGTCCGACGCGCCCTTCTTCAGCCCGAGTACCTCGTAATAGTCACGTTTGTTCAATGCAATAACCTCGACGACAGTCAGGGTCGAGAAGCGAGAGCGCAGTCGACAATCGACCGCTGTCGTCCCGCCTCGGAACCCCGGCTGTCATTTCCCGTTTTCTACCTGCTAATCTACGACCTCATAGTCCGCGTCGGTGTAGTCGCCGCCTGCGGATCCGCCGGGAGGCGGAACGTCGTCATTACCGCCGCCGGAGTCGCCGCCCGGGTTCGCGTTCTGATACAGCTTCTCACTGACCGCGTAAAACGCCTGCGTCAGTCCCTCCGTCGCTTGCTTGATCGCTTCTGTAGAGTCGCCCTTAAGCGACTCGCGAACGTTGTCAAGCTCACGCTCAATGTTAGCCTTCTCGTCAGAGCTGATCTTGTCGCCGAGATCCGCGATCGTCTTCTCACTCTGGTACACCAGGCTTTCCGCCTGATTGCGAATGTCGATCTCCTCGCGGCGAGCCTTGTCCTCGGTTGCGTAACGCTCCGCCTCCTTGACCGCTTTCTCAACGTCGTCCTTGCTCATGTTAGAGCTTCCCGTAACGGTGATATGGCTATCGCGCCCGGTGCCGAGATCCTTCGCGGTAACGTTGACACTGCCGTTCGCGTCAATGTCGAAGATGACCTCGATCTGCGGGACGCCCCTGCGAGCGGGAGCGATGCCGTCAAGATGGAATCGCCCGAGACTCTTGTTGCCGGAGGCCATCTCGCGCTCGCCCTGCAGCACGTTGACTTCGACGGAGGTCTGGTTATCGGCGGCGGTGCTGAATACCTGCGACTTCTTCGTCGGGATCGTCGTATTACGCTCGATGAGCTTCGTGAACACTCCGCCGAGAGTCTCGATGCCGAGTGAGAGCGGAGTAACGTCCAGCAGCAGGATCCCCTCGACGTCGCCGCCGAGCACTCCGGCTTGGATCGCGGCTCCGACCGCGACGCACTCGTCCGGGTTGATGCCCTTGAACGGCTCGTGTCCCGTAAGTTGCT
>JAITGH010000188.1 GCA_031280855.1 Oscillospiraceae bacterium
CCGCCGACCCAGATGAACGAGACCATGTTAAGCGCGGTTTGTAACGAGATCGGCACGCCGAGCTTGAACATCGACCGCAGCAGTTCCTTATCAGGGCGTATGTCCTCAATCGTGAACCTAAACGGCAAACTATGGTATTGCATATATACCATCGCGATCCCGAAGCTGAACGCTTGCGAGATAACGGTTGCCAGTGCGGCTCCGGACGCGCCCCATCCAAACTTTCCCACGAACAGCAGGTCGAGCAGTATGTTCATCACGCACGCGGCGGAGACGAAGTACAGCGGAGTCTTAGAGTTCCCCAGCGCTCGCAGGATCGAGCTCACCATGCCGTAACCCGCGTTGAACGCGAGTCCGATCGAGCAGATCCGCATGTAGTTCCATGCCTCCGCGTCGGCGGGCTCGGGTACCTTAATCAGCCGAATGAACCCGCGCCCGAGCACTACTACAATCGCCATTGACACCGCGACGATACAAAGCTGGAGTATCACGATGTTACCGATCGTGCGCGCGGATTTCTCGTGCTGTTTCGCGCCGAAGAATTGCCCGAGCAAGATCATGCCGCCGTTTGAAAGACCCATGAAGAAGCTTGTAACCGTCATGACAAGCGACGCGCCGTTACCCGCGCCGGAGATCGACTCCGTCGCCGCATAGTGGCCGAGTATGAAGACGTCTACGGAGCTGTACGCCTGCATGATCAAGCTGGACAACAAGAACGGAAGTGAGAACTTGATAAGCAGCGTCCCGATTCTGCCCTCTGTCAGCGATTTGTGCATGGGTATCTCCTTACGATGAAGTTGGCGCGGATAGGTACGCCCGAGTAAGCTCCAACATGCAATCGAGGTCAGAGAGCTTCGCGACGCAAGCGGGCGAGTGGATGTTGCGAGCCGGTAGGCTAATCGCGGCGACTCTCGCGCCGGCGGCTTGGAACGCTCTCGCGTCTGTGCCGCCTGCAATGCGCGACTTCGTCTGAGTAGCGATAGAGTGCGCGTCGGCAATCTCGAGCAGCTCGGCGCGCAGAGCGCGATCGTAGATCGCGCCGCCGTCCATGAACGGCAGCACGGCTCCGCCGCCGAGTACGCAAACGCGGTCGCCGCCGGAGCGCGGCGGCACGTCCGCCGCCGCAGTAGACTCCAGCACCAGTATTACGGGAGCAACGCGCAAGCCGCGCTCGTCCGCGCTCGTAAGTGAGCGCAAGGTGTGAGCGGCGACAGCCGCGCCTCGAGTGCCGACTTCCTCTTGGACTGTGAACGCGAACACAACGTCGCGGTCGTAAGACTCACGCATCAGCGTCAGCATAATCGCGCAGCCCACGCGGTCGTCAAGCGCTTTCGCTTTCACGAAGCCGTCGCCGAACAGCGTAAACTCGGAATCGAACGCGACGTAGTCGCCGGGCGAGAGCGCGGTGTTTCCGAGCGCGTCGAGGTGCGGCTTACCGGCGCGGCTGCGCTCGTCCGACGATGCAAGGTGCCACGCCTTACCCGGCGCGATGACCGCCGAGCGCTTGCCGAAGCGCGACAGGACTCGCACCCGCTTACCCAGCGCGACGCGCACGTCTACGGAGCCGATGAACTCGAACCCATAGAACCCGTCGCCGACGGAGTCCGTAACGATCGCGCCGACTTCGTCCATGTGCGCCGCGAGGATCAGCGGCTCACGTTTTTTTTTACTTTCGGAGCGCCGCACGACGATCAGGTTGCCCAGCGCGTCCTCGCGAATCTCGTCGGCGTACGGTTCCGCAAGCGAGCGAATCAGCGTGCGAACCTCGTCCTCACAGCCGGACGGCGCGTCGCATTGCGTCAGCTGCCGCAATAGCTCGGTCATTACGTCACCTCCTTTGCGATGTGGTATAACAGGTCGGACGCGGCTTGAAGATCGCGGAGATCGAGCGTCTCGACTGGCGAGTGCATGTAGCGCACGGGGATCGAGATCAGCGCAGTCGCCGCGCCCGCGCCCGCAAGCTGGATAACGTCGGAGTTCGTGCCGCTTCGCGACGGCAGTACCTCGACGCGGTAGGGGATCGAGTGCGCGTCGGCGATCTTGCGCACGCGCTCGGTAAACTCGCGGTTCATCGCGGGCCCGACCCCGATCGTTACGCCGCTTCCGAGTGTGAAGCTGTCGTAGCCGCGAGTCTCCGGCGATTGCCCGAACGTGACGTCAACGACTACGGCGAGGTCTGCGCTTACACCGCGTGCGCCGACGGCGGCGCCTCGAAGCCCGACCTCCTCCTGAGCGCTGAACATGCACGTCAGCTCGACCGCGAGAGTCTCGCCCTCCAGCCGCCGTAAAACGTCCAGCAAGACCGCTGCGCTCGCACGGTTGTCGAGCGACTTCGACACGACCAAGTCGCCGCAACTCGTAAATTGCGACCGGAATGTTCCGAACGTGCCGACGGGGATCGGGACGCCGCCCGTGTCGGCGTAAAGCTCCTCAATCGCGGCAACCGCATTGCCGCCGCCGCCCGTCAAGTGCGGCGGTAACGCGCTTATAACCGCGACAGCGCGTGAGCCGTCCGGCAAAGCGAACTCGACCTCGGACGCGGGTAACGCTCTCACGTCCGGCGTTCCAATGGCGGCAAGCCGAGCAAATCCGTCGGAGTACTCGGTAATGATGACGCCCACTTCATCGATGTGGGCGTCAAACAGCAGTTTCCGCACGATTAGGTTGCGCTTGCCTGTTGGGGTTTCGGGTACACGCTGCATTGGGTGCGATCCTTGCCCTTACGCTCGTACCGTACAATCCCGTCAATAAGCGCGAACAGGTTATCGTTGGAGCCTCTGCCGACGTTCGTGCCCGGATGAATCTTCGTACCGCGCTGCGTGAACAGGATGTTTCCCGCCAGTACGAACTGCCC
>JAITGH010000008.1 GCA_031280855.1 Oscillospiraceae bacterium
ATGATGCTCCCCCCGGCGAAAATCATCTGAGTCTTCGCGTGCTCCATCGCCTCCTCACGCGTCATCGGCGGATCGATATCCATAGGACGATAGGCGTAGCGAGCGCCCTTCTTTGCGGGAGCGCCGGGCATACCGCCGGTCATCGGAGCAGACTTGTCGCCGTAATCGCCTATCGCCTCAAGGTGAGCCGCATCGCCCGTTATTGTCAGCTCCGCCTTGTGCAGGCAATAGTCGATCTTGTCATTACCGTCAATGCCGAACCGCAGTCCGGACGCCGTCAAGTCGAAGAAGTTAAGTATCTCGATCGAGCACGCGCCGCTGAACTCGACTTCCCAACTCGTGTAGATGTAGAACTCGTCGTCGATCTTGATGTAGTCTGACGGAGTCGTGCAAGTGATTCCGCCGCGATCGTGCGGATCGCTGAGGTCAACCATCGTCGAGCACGCGACCGACGGGAAGAACGTAAGCTTCTCGTATCCGCTGTCGAACTTCCAATGAAGCCCGCGACCCTCGATGCGATTCGTGAACGTGTGAGTCTTCTCGGGAGCGGCTTGTCCGGCATCGTTCCATCCGAAGTACCACTGGCGCTGAACCTCGCGGTAGATGCTGCGGTGCCCGGTCGGCGGTACGCTCGGATCCATGAGATTCAGCCCGACCGCAACCTCGACCCCGAACCACGTCTCAAACGCGGTAACCAGTTCCGTCGCGGTGTCGTACACGATATGCCACGCGTTCGACGAACCCGGGATCTGGTGCGTGAAGAGCGTTATGCGCCCGAGCGAGATCGCCGCGTACGGAGCCTCGAACGTCTGACCGTTGAGGGTGACCGTTAGCTTCGCGTCGTCTGCGAATGAGTAGTCGAGCTGCTTCGGCGCGAACTCCCCGTTTAGCTTGAGCTTCAAGCTCTTCCCTGCAAGCCGCTTGCAGTAGCCCACTCCGCTGAGTGCGCGAGGCTGAGCGGTTACGATCGCGTCGACCTCCGCCGCTGATAACAGGCTGTAGTTTGTGAAAAACATGTGTCATCCTCCAAAACTTAATGGTTTTATAGGCATTATACCACAAAACCGCTTCGCCGTCAACCACTTTTTTCGTCGATATGAATATTACACGTCACGATATGACAAGCAATATCGCTTGCCGCGCCCGATAAGATCCGCATAGATCGGACGTCAAGACGGGCGATCGCATTGTCAAACCGGCTCGGACGTTACCGCGTCGCAAAATAGTTTATGTTTTTGCAAAAAACACTTGACAAACGAACGAAGTTGTGATATAATGAAGAAGTTGTGTACTCGTGGTCGAGTTTTCGGCGTTGGGATGTCGCCAAGCGGTAAGGCACCAGACTTTGACTCTGGCATTCGCAAGTTCGATTCTTGCCATCCCAGCCACGCACCGCGCTCGGCATCCACTGCGCGACTTTGCGCTCAGCGTTCACAGCGTGACTTTGCGCTCAGCGTTCACAGCGTGACCTAGTAGCTCAGGAGGTAGAGCACCTGCCTTTTAAGCAGGGTGTCCGGGGTTCGAGTCCCCGCTAGGTCACCATCGGGTTACCGCCTGAGGCGCGCCAAGTGCGGCGTTCTGCACACGGAATCTCGGAAGTCCTTGGGACTCCTGAGATTCGTCGTTACCGCCGGAATCTGCGGAAGACGGATCTTTTGAGGTCTCGAAGCGCGACTGCCGTTCGCTGCGGCAGCAGCCCAATCGCAATGAAGCAAGAGCTGCGCCTGCCAAGATCCCTTCCGCAAGCGGAAGCTCGATGAATCGCCCGATTACCGGTGCCGCCGCCACGCAGATAAGCCCGACCCGGGTCATAAGTTTCGTCCCGGTACACCTCACATCGCAAGATACACCTATTATACCACACTTTAGTGTAAAAGTCAAGTACTTTTTTCACCCGAGCCTCCCACAATCCGGTTAAACGACAACCAAAATCAGGGAGTCTCGAGCGCAAAAAGTACTTGACTTTTACGCCGAAGTGTGGTATAATGTCAGCAGAAGCATGGATCTGCGGGCAGGGACGCGGTCACCGCGCCGCGGTCGCGGTCGCACCTGCGACTACGGTCACGCCGTCGTAAAGCACTACCGCTTGACCCGGCGTTATCGCTCGCTGAGGCGAGTCGAACTCCACTCGAAGCGTGTCCGGCGCGACCAACTCCGCGATGCACGGCTGCTCCGCATGGCGATAGCGGATCTTCGCACAACAGCGGAACGGCGAGCTCAGCGCGTCAGGGACAAGCACGTTCACTCCGTCTGCGAGCAGCGTGCGAGAGTAAAGCTCACGCTCGGGCGCCAGCGTAACCGTCGAGCCGCATTTGCCCTTGACGTACAAGCGTTCCGAGTGCGAGACTCCCAAGCCTCGGCGCTGCCCGACGGTAAACCGAACCGCGCCGTCGTGCCGTCCAAGCACGTTGCCGTTCACGTCGACGAACTCGCCCGGCGGATACGCCGCGCCGGAGCAGCGCTCCATGAACGCGGCATAATCGCCGTCGGGCACGAAGCATACGTCCTGACTGTCGCGCTTTCCGGCGGTTACGAATCCGTTCGCAACGGCAAGTTCCCGAACCTCACTCTTACGCAACGCTCCAAGCGGGAATCGAAGCCTCGGCAAAGACTCACGCCCGATCGTATACAAAACATAGCTTTGATCCTTGGATTCGTCCAATCCCTTCTGCAAGTACAGCGAGTCGCCGACGCGAGTGATCCGCGCATAATGCCCGGTGGCGAGCGCCGCGAATCCGAGCGCGTCCGACTCGGCGAGCAACCTCGCGAACTTGACCGAGCGATTACACTCGATGCACGGGTTCGGCGT
>JAITGH010000043.1 GCA_031280855.1 Oscillospiraceae bacterium
GATCTACTTTGGCAGATCCGAACTCCGCACTAATCTTCTTAGCGATCGCACGGTTCTATCTGGCACGCGTCAGCTTCACGATTACTTCGCTTGCATTTGCCATAACTCGATCCTCCTAACAACACCGCATCCGGTGTTACTTCGACTTCCCGGTTATCAGCTTCTCTTGCAAGGCGCGAGGCAGCTCAACGTAGTGCGAGGGTTCCATCGCGTACTGACCGCGCCCCTGAGTCTTACTGCGAAGGTCGGTCGCGTACCCGAACATCTCGCTAAGCGGTACGTTTGACGTAATCTCCGCGATCCCGTTGTGAGTCTCCATGGCGGAGATTTGACCGCGCCGAGCGTTCAAGTCGCCCATTACGTCGCCCATATAATCTTCCGGCACCGTTACGCCAACCTTCATGATCGGCTCCAGCAGTACCGCTCCCGCCTTTTGACACGCTTCCTTAAACGCCATCGAGCCCGCGATCTTGAACGCCATCTCCGAGCTGTCGACCTCGTGATAGCTCCCGTCGTACAGCGTCACGCGGACGTCTACCATGTTATACCCCGCAAGGATCCCGCCCGACATCGCGCCCTGAATCCCCGCACTGACCGACGGAATGTATTCCTTCGGGATCGCGCCGCCTACGACCTTGTCGATGAACTCATAGCCCTTGCCCGTCTCGTTCGGCTCGATCATGATCTTTACGTGTCCGTACTGACCCTTACCTCCCGATTGCCGCACGTAGCGAGTATCCGCGCTTGCCTCACGCGTGATCGTCTCTTTATAGCTCACCTGAGGCTTGCCGATGTTCGCCTCGACCTTGAACTCTCTCAATAGGCGATCGACGATGATCTCAAGGTGAAGCTCTCCCATGCCCGCGATGATCGTCTGCCCCGTTTCCTCATCCGTGTACGCTTTGAACGTCGGATCTTCCTCGACCAGCTTCGCCAGCGCGATCGCCATCTTCTCCTGACCCGCTTTCGTTTTAGGCTCGATCGCCTGTCGTATGACGGGTTCCGGGAAGTCCATGGACTCCAGTATTACGCTGTGGTTCTCCACGCATAACGTGTCGCCCGTAGTGGTATTCTTCAGCCCGACTGCCGCCGCGATGTCGCCCGCGTAGACTTCCTCGATGTCCGTACGATCGTTCGCGTGCATTTGCAGGATCCGCCCGAAGCGTTCCCGATGTCCCTTGACGCTGTTCAAAACGCTGTCGCCCTTCTTTATCGAGCCGGAGTACACGCGGAAGAACGTCAGCTTACCCACGAACGGGTCGGTCATGATCTTGAACGCGAGTGCGCTGAACGGAGCCTTATCGTCGGCGGGGCGTTCCTCCGCCGCGTCGGTCTTCGGATTCGTCCCCTTGATCGCCGGGATATCCAGCGGGCTGGGCAGGTAATCCACGACCGCGTTTAACAGCCGCTGTACACCCTTGTTCTTGAAGCTGGTCCCGCAGATTACGGGCACGAGCTTATTCGCAAGCGTACCTCTCCGAATCGCGGACTGTAGTTTCTCCAGGCCGACCTCGCCGCCCTCTAAAAACGTCTCCATGATCTCGTCGTCGAAGTCGGCGGCTTTCTCCACCAGTTTCTCCCGGTACTCATTTGCAAGGTCGACCATATCCGCAGGGATCTCTTCCTCGCTCCACTCCTTACCAAGATCGTCGGAGTAGACGATGGCGCGCATAGTCAGAAGGTCGATCATGCCGCGGAATCCGGACTCCGCGCCGATTGGAAGTTGGATCGGCACTGCGTTCGCCTTCAATCGATCGATCGCCATAGCAACAACGCGATAGAAGTCTGCGCCCATGATGTCCATCTTGTTTACGTAGATGATACGCGGCACCCCGTACCGGTCGGCTTGCCGCCAGACGGTCTCCGACTGCGGCTCCACGCCGCCCTTCGCGCACAGTACGGTTACCGAACCGTCAAGCACGCGCAACGAGCGCTCCACCTCGATCGTGAAGTCGACGTGACCGGGAGTGTCGATGATGTTAACTCTGTGATCGTTCCAATAGCAAGTGGTGGCTGCGGAGGTTATCGTAATCCCGCGCTCCTGCTCTTGCTCCATCCAGTCCATCGTCGCCGCACCCTCGTGAACCTCGCCCATACGGTAGTTAACGCCCGTATAGAAGAGTATGCGTTCCGTAGTGGTGGTTTTTCCCGCGTCGATGTGCGCCATTATACCAATGTTACGCGTCTTTTCCAGGCTGTATTCTCGAGCCATTTTGTTAGGATCTCCTGATTTATCTTAAGGTCGCTCTGCCAACTACCATCGGAAGTGCGCGAACGCCTTATTACTGTCGGCCATGCGGTGCATGTCCTCACGGCGTTTAACGGAGTTGCCGTTCCCGTTACTTGCGTCGAGTATCTCGCCCGCCAGCCGTTCCCGCATCGTCTTCTCTCCGCGCTTGCGAGAGAAGCTGGTAAGCCAGCGCAGTCCCAGCGTCTGCCGACGCTCCGGCCGAACCTCCAGCGGAACCTGGTACGTCGAACCTCCGACGCGCCGCGCCTTGACCTCCAGCGACGGCATTACGTTCTCCATCGCCTTCACGAATACGTCCAGCGGCGCTTGACCGCTCTTCTCGCCTATCAGATCGAACGCTCCGTAGACAACTTTCTGAGCGACTCCCTTTTTACCGTCAAGCATTATGCTATTCACTAGCTTGCTGACCAGAACCGATTTGTAGATCGGATCCGGAAGTACCTCTCGTTTTGGGACATTACCTCTTCTGGGCATCGTCCTTCCCCCTATTCTCCGGCGACGTTGACGTGCCGGGTTACAGATTGCCGCGTGAACGCGGCAGGTACTCGAAAGCGTGATCCTCACGCTCCCGTCGCGCCCTAGATACAGATGTATATATAGGGCATCTTGAACGTACGTGTCCGCACCGTGATATACGCCCGGCATCCTCGGATTCGCATACGGCGGCGACTGTGCGCCGGTATTACGAGCTTCAGGATACAGCGGCGTCGGTGCGCGAACGCTCATCGGCTGCGCTTACTTGCTTTTCGGACGCTTCGCGCCATACTTGGAGCGGCTCTGTAAGCGGTTCTTCACGCCTTGAGTATCAAGTGTACCGCGAATGATGTGGTAACGCACACCGGGAAGGTCGCGCACGCGTCCGCCGCGTATCATGACGATGCTGTGCTCTTGCAGATTGTGTCCCTCGCCGGGGATATAAGCGGTGACCTCGTACCCGTTCGACAGCCGTACGCGAGCGATCTTACGCAGCGCGGAGTTCGGCTTCTTCGGCGTGGTAGTTTTGACGGCGGTGCAGACTCCGCGCTTTTGCGGGCTGGACATGCTGATCTCAACGTTCTTCAGCGTATTGCGGGACTTGAGCAGCGCCGGGTTTGTGGACTTCTTCTCGAACTGCTGGCGCCCTTTACGGACCAGTTGGTTTAGTGTCGGCATTGGGTTCTCCTTTCTTTCGACATTGAAACTAGAGTATTATACCACACTTTCTCCCGTTTGTCAAGTACTTTTTTCGGATTTCTCGATTTTTTTCGATAACTTGCCTCAACTTAGCGTCACCAACTCACTTCCAAGTCAAACGGTACAAATTTCGGTAGAAAATTCTTCGCAAAATGTTAAAAAACTGTTGACAACTCTCGGGCTTTGGTGTATAGTGTACCGGAATAACTGTTCGCGTCTAACCTGACAGAAAGGAGGACACAGGAATGAAGAAGATACTTGCGATTGCTCTGTTGCTGGCGATGTTCGTGACGTTGCTGGCGGCGTGCGGAGGCGGAACCCTTTCGGGTACTTACAAGGATGAGCTGACCGGCACGACCTCGTACACGTTCAAGGACGGCAAGGTTTCTGCGAGTGCGTCAGACATCGAGTTAATGTCGGATATGGAGTTCGAGGTCACCGACGGCAAACTTTTGATCGCCGGCGCAGAGGTCGGAACCTTCGACGGATCTAAGCTTGTCATCGGCGGGGTTACTTACAAAAAGTAGTATCGCCGGCGGAACCTCACCGTTCCGCAAAGGCTCGGACGTCTTTATCGGCGTCCGAGCTTCTTTGTATCCGCCGCGTTTGAGCCGCGCACTACGCGCCGCCGGAGTTGCGCACGTGGTGCGGAGCGGTTCCGACGCTGCGCCGGAAAGCGGCGGAGAACGCTCCGGGCTTCGAATACCCGACTTGACGCGCAATCTCCGAGACGCTGAGCGTTGACTCCGTTAACAGTCGCTTCGCCCGCTCCATGCGCACGCGTTGCAGGTACGCGAACGCGCTCTCGCCGAACTTGCGCTTGAACGCGTGCTTGAACTTGCTGGGGCTCATGTACGCGGACGCGGCGAGCAGCTCGACGGTTAGCTCGAGGTTAAAGTCCGACTCGATTCGCTGCCGAGCCTTCAGCAGCAACTCCTCGTCGGATTCGAGTTTGCTTGACGCGCTCGGCGCGGGAGTCTGCGGCTCGGTTGCCGCGACGAGCAGCGCGAGCAGCTCTGTCGCCATGCCGTCGCGGTAGATTCGCGCCGCACGCTCGGAGTACGTGCTTGAAGCCAACGCGTCCAGCACCTCGGCGATCTTGCGCACGTACGCGCCGCTAAGACGAAGCTCGAGGTCGCGGAAGCCCTCGTCAAGATGCCGTGCGCAGAATCGTTCGGAAAGCGTCGCGTCGATTCCGTGTACGCGCTCCCCGCGATTGAACGCGAAGCTCGGGAACGCGCCGTCGACCGCGCAGTATGCGGCGGACGTGTGCGAGTGACGCGCTCCGCCGTCGAAGCGCATGGTAATCGCGTGTACGCATCCGGGCAGATTCGCGGATACGGTTGCGTCGCCGTCGAACTCGACGTCGAAGCGAGTGACCGCGAAGTCGGGCGCGTCGAAGATCCACGCGTGACCGCGGAACGTCTGCGCTTGCTTCAGCAGGAACTTGCGGAAGCCGTCAGGCGCCGCTCCGGCGGGCTCGGCAACGCTTTCGGCGAATAGACCGTGAAGTTGAGATAACATGCGGGTTGAACCTCCGTATATGGCGGGCATGTCGGAAATGCCCTAAAAGGTTAAACTTATGCCCTAAAAGGGTGAAACCATCGCGTGGCTATTGACTTTGATGCGGTAGCCGTGTATAATCACAATGATTAGCCAGCACTAACATTATACACGGGAATCGCGGGCGTGTCAACACATATTTTCAGATTGCAGAAGACGCCCTCAAGCCCCGTTATCAGACAGATTAGGTGCGATTGCGCATGGGTTAGCACGCTCTAATTAGTGCGATATAACCTAACGGAAAGGCGGGATACATGATGCCGCTTACTATGGCTCCAAACGGGGAGCGGAACATGATCAAAAAGGTCGGAGGTGACGCGAATGTTCGCCGCCACCTGGAGAATCTCGGGTTTGTACCCGGTGCCTACGTTTCGCTTGTCGCTCAGATCAGCGGGAACGTTATCGTTAACATCAAGGACTCACGCGTTGCTCTAAGTCGAGAGATGGCGGCGAAGATCATGGTGTAACCTTGAAACAAGAAGGAGGAGACTACAATGCAGACACTCAAGGATGCGCGGCCGGGCGCGACTGTTCACGTTACCAAGATCGACGGTCAAGGCGCGGTCAAGCGCCGTATTATGGAGATGGGCATCACGAAAGGCGTGGAGATCTACGTGCGCAAGGTCGCGCCGCTTGGCGACCCTGTCGAGGTTACTGTGCGCGGGTACGAGCTTTCGCTTCGCAAGGTCGACGCTCAGCTTATCGAGGTCGTCTAGACTCGTCATTCGACCTGTCCTGAAACTGTGCAGTGCGAGGCGAACAGGCCGTTGCGTCATATCCCGCAAAATCTATCACAATAGGAGGACTTCACATTGGCTATCAGAATCGCGCTGGCCGGCAATCCGAACAGCGGCAAGACTACGCTGTTCAACGCTTTGACGGGTTCCAACCAGTTCGTCGGGAACTGGCCCGGCGTTACCGTCGAAAAAAAAGAAGGCAAGCTTAAAGCACACAAGGATGTGACGATAACCGACTTACCCGGTATCTATTCTCTGTCGCCCTATACTTTGGAAGAGGTCGTCGCACGGAACTACTTAATTGACGAGCGTCCGGACGCTATCCTTAACATCGTCGACGGTACGAACCTGGAGCGTAACCTGTTCCTTACGACTCAGCTTACCGAGCTCGGAATCCCCGTCGTCGTCGCGGTGAACATGATCGACATCGTTCAAAAGAGCGGCGACAAGATAAACCTGGAGGCGCTGTCGAAAGCCCTGGGCTGCAAGGTCGTGGACATCTCCGCGCTTCGCGGTACGAACGTCATGGAGGCCGCCGAGGCCGCAATCAAGGCCGCCGAGAGCACTAAAACCGAGCCGCAGCACAGATTCTCCGGCGGCGTCGAGCACACCCTCGCTCACATCGAGGAACACGTGCTGCACGACAAACCTCAGGAGCAGCAGCGGTTCTTCGCAATCAAACTCTTCGAGCGCGATGAGAAGATTATCTCGAAACTTGCGATTACTCCGGAGCAGATCGCGCATATTGAGGGCGATATCAAGCTGCGCGAGGAAGAACTTGAGGACGACAGCGAGTCCATCATTACTTCCGAGCGCTACACCTACATAGATTCTATTATCAAGGACTGCGTCAAGATCAAAAGCAAGGGAAAGCTTTCAGCCAGCGACAAGATTGACCGCGTGGTAACGAACCGCTGGCTGGCGTTACCGATCTTCGCGGCGGTTATGTTCGTCGTTTACTTCGTCTCCGTTACGACGATTGGAACGCTTGTCACCGACTGGACGAACGACGGGCTGTTCGGCGACGGCTTCTTTATCGGCGGCAGCGGCGATTATGAGGACGTCGCGGGCGAGTTCGACGCCGCGTCGGCTCAAATCGAGGCCTTCATCGCCGCCGCCGAGGTTGCGGGGATTGACGTCGAGCCGCTTACCGAGACTCTCGAGTCTGACGCGCCGGACTCTGCCGTCGTCGCAAGCTTCATCAGCGCGGCGAAGTCCGCGAACGTTACAGCTGAAGCGGAGATCTCTGACGATGAGACCGGCGAGGTCGTCGAGGTACTGCCCGTCGACGCAGACGCGTTCCAAGCCGCGCTTGCCGTCGAGGAACCCGATCCCGCTGACTACGGCGTGTGGGTACCGGGTATTCCCGCGCTCGTCGAGGGCGGCTTGACCGCCGTCAACTGCGCCGACTGGCTCCAAGCGCTGATCCTTGACGGTATCGTTGCCGGCGTGGGAGCCGTCCTCGGGTTCGTTCCGCAGATGCTGATACTCTTCCTATTCCTGGCATTCTTGGAGCGTTGCGGATACATGTCGCGAATCGCGTTTATACTTGACCGAGTATTCCGCCGATTCGGGCTTTCGGGCAAGAGCTTCATTCCGATCCTGATCGGCACGGGGTGCGGAGTGCCCGGTATCATGGCGGCGCGAACCATTGAGAATGACCGCGACCGCAAGATGACGATCATGACCACGACGTTCATCCCCTGCGGCGCTAAGCTTCCGATTATCGCTCTATTCGCGGGCGCGATCTTCGACGGAGCCGCGTGGGTCGCGACTGCCGGCTACTTCATCGGACTTGCCGCGATTATCTCCTCCGGAGTCATTCTTAAGAAGACGAAGCTATTCTCCGGCGATGTTGCCCCGTTCGTTATGGAGCTGCCCGCGTACCACTGGCCGACCGTCGGCGGAGTGCTGCGCTCAATGTGGGAGCGCGGCTGGTCCTTCATCAAGAAGGCGGGAACGATCATCCTGCTGGCGACAATCGGAGTCTGGTTCCTCTCATTCTTCGGTTGGGTTGACGGTACGTTCCAAATGCTCGCTGAGGAGAACATGGACTCCAGCATCTTGGCGAGAGTCGGCAGCGCGATCGCGGTAGTCTTCGCTCCGCTTGGCTGGGGGAACTGGAAAGCCGCCGTTGCGGCGATTACCGGGCTTATCGCGAAGGAGAACGTCGTCGGAACGTTCGGGATCCTGTACGGCACAGGCTCACAATTCTGGGAGCAGCTTGCGAATCCGGAGGTCGGATTCTCCGCGCTGGCGGGATTCTCGTTCCTCGTCTTCAACTTGCTGTGCGCACCGTGCTTCGCCGCTATGGGCGCGATAAAGCGCGAGATGAACAGCGCGAGGTGGTTCTGGATCGCGATTGGCTATCAGTGCGGACTTGCGTATATCGTAAGCTTGTGCATATTCCAGCTCGGCACGCTATTCTCTGCGGGAGGGTTCGGAATCGGCACCGTCGTCGCGTTCCTAATCGTCGCCGCGTTCGTGTTCATGTTGTTCCGCCCTGTAAGGAAGCTCGCAACCGCTAAAAGTTAGGTAATGTCATAAATTTGTGTATTACTTCGTCTGCCTCCCTTGCCGTATTTTATCCATTCCCCACCGTTACTGAATTGAGGCTGTGAAAAATCGGCGGCGGTCGTTATTCTCGTACTACAACAGATTTCTGACAATACCAAAAGTTAGGAGGAACACAATCATGTTAGAGGCCATTACCGGAAACGCGGGAACGATTATCGTAACGCTGGTGCTGCTGGCGATAGTCGGCGGGATCGTCGCCGGAATAATCAGCAAGCGCCGTAAAGGTCAAAGCGCGTCGTGCAGCTGCGGCTGCGACGGCTGCGCGAAGACCGACGACTGCGCCGCTCGGTAACCGCGTACTGCGGCAACTGCAACTATAGATAGACGCTGACGCTTACCTGTGATGGGTAAGCGTCAGCGAATATGTGCGAGTGCGCGGTTACGCGCCGGGCTTCCAGTCGAGCTTAAGACACTCGCGGCAGGAGTTGCACTTCTTATCGGCGTCGAGGATGCACTGACCCGGTCCGTTGTAGAACATCTCCATACGCTTGTCTCCTTCGCCGATTACGCTGCCGAACATGCCTTGCATACACGCGGCTTGGAAGAAGATCGGCTTGTCGACGCGCACGAACTCCATCGGGCAGTGCAGCACTCCGGCGGGGATCCTCACGATCGTCGGCTGCTCGATTATGTACTCCTCCATCTCCTCACCCAGACACAGGCGAACGGTAGCGTCCCAATCGAACACATTCGGGAACGTGCCGCCAAGATAGATCAGGTACTCGTCCACGTCGTGTCGGTGCGGCATCCGATCAAGGAAGTAGGGTTTCACGACGATTTGGAATCCGACGTTGTACTTCGCACCGGGGATTTGAGACGCGCCTCGGAAATAGGCTTGCGGCGAGTACACGAAGTCAACGACTCCGTCCGCCGCCGCCTCGTTGTACTCCGGCTTAAACCGGTACACGAGTTTCTCGTACTTTCGAGCCATAGTGGATTCTCCTTAAGTAGAAGTAAAGTAACTACAGTGTACCACACCTGCTGCCGGATTGCAACCATTTTATCACGATTCTTGCATACTTAATAACAGTAACCATATTATGGTTTCAACGTTATGCGAGCCCGCAGCGGCCGCAAATGCGCGGTCGCTGCGGGTTGACACTCTTAGAGGCGTCTCATCAGCGGATCCGTTGTATGTAGATCGACGCGTAGTTGACCGTTACATTCGCGCTTACCGCTCCCGTGATCGGCGCGATGCGCAGCACTTCGCCCGCGTTTAGCGACAGAACTACCGTGGCGGACGCCGTCCCCGTGCCCGTTTGCCCGATGGGTACGCTTACGATTGACGACGTGTACTCGCCAAGCATGAACGCTGCGGAGTCGCCCGGGTATCCGCTTGCCTGTACGGTGTATGTAATCTCGTACCGACCGGTCGCGAGAATCGTGAAGTCAGAGCTTCCCGACATGTGCGCGACCGCGTTGCCGAGTTCGGTAGAGTTCCCGCAGAACATCAGCGGACAGCAACAGCAGATCGATTGATCGCCGCAGGTTTCCGACGCAAGCTCGCCCAGCGCGGGCTTCACCGCTCCGCCGCACCCGCATCCGCAGCCTCCGCCGCCGTGATTGCCGCACCCACAGCCTCCGCCGCCGTGATTGCCGCACCCGCAGCCTCCGCCACACCCGCCGCCTCCGCCGCACCCGCCGCTCAACGGAAAGCATATCATTCCTCCGCACCCTGCATTTGCTCCGCCGATGCAATTGCAGCCCGTGGATCCCTTGTGGATTTTCATAGTCATAGAGTTTCTCGCCTTTCTTCATTATGGTGTTGACGGTTTTACTCCGTCTGCGCTATACTATGCTTTTATCGTTGAAGTGTTACGATACGCGGATCAGTCCCTTAAATCCGCATTCTGCGGATTTTGTCGAACGTTTCATCAGTTCCCATCGACCTTTTTTGCCTTTTTTTGCTTGTAGGACTTGATTTTTCCGTCTATACTTGTTATAATAACGAAAGATACGGAGGTATTCATTCAAATGCAAAGGAAACGATCACTTTCGTCATTGATTGTCACGGTAACCGTGTTTGCAATGCTGATGTCCGGAATGTCCATGGCGCATGACGATGACTCCGGCTTCAAGGACGTCCCGTCCGATAGCTGGTTCTACGACGCCGTCTTAACGATGGCAAGCCTGAACGCCGTCGACGGCTTCTCCGACGGCTTATTCAAACCCGACGAGCCCGTCACTGTCGCACAGTTCCTCAAGATGCTTTGCGCCGCAGTTATTCCGGATCGAGCCGAGCCCGCTCTCGCGCTCAGCGATCCCAACGACTGGTCAGAGTTCTTCTACTACGCCGCGCTTGACTACGCGCTGATTCGTGAGAGCGAGTTCACCCTCGACCAACTCGACCTGCCGCTGTCGCGCTATGACGCCGCGCTGCTTATCAGCCGCGCCTCCGAGAAGATCCTGCAAGAGTCCGCTCCGCTGCGCTCCGACGTTAACGCGATCATCGCGGACAGCGGTGAGCTTCCCGCCAAGTACGTGCACGCGGTGCAGCTGTGCTATTCTAAGGGAATCTCCGGCGGATTTGAGGACGGCAGCTTCAATGGCGAGAAGCCGCTTACTCGCGCTCAAGGCGTCGTTATGGTTATGCGGCTCACTCTGCCGGAGGTTCGCAACCTTCCGTCGCCGGAGCCGTCGCCCGCGACGCGTGGCGCCGTTACCACGTCCGCATCGATTATCGCGACCGTACCGCCGGCTGCATCAGGCTCGCCCGTTTTACCAACTCCGTCGAACTCGCCCGTGAAGGACGCTGCGGCCTTCGTCGCGGAGGAGACCGTTATCATCGGCGACAGCCTCACTCACGGGCTGTACCTTTACGGCAAGATGCGCGAGCCAACCTACCTGTTCTCCACAGGCATGAGCACAAGCAACGCGCTGTCGAAATCGTTCGAGACCAACAGCGGCAAGAAGCTCAAGCTTATCGACGCTCTGTCCGGCGAAGACTACAAGGCCGTCTATATCTTGCTGGGCATTAACGAGCTTGGCTCGGACGTCGAGGCGTACTCCACGCGCTATGGCAAGCTGATCGACAAGATCAAGGAGACCCTGCCGGACGCGACGATCTATATTGAAAGCGTGCTGCCCGTCAGCAAGAAGAAGAGCAACTCCGGCGGATCGTTTACGAAGGCGAACGTGCTGAAGTTCAACGACGCGCTAATGAAGCTTGCAGAGGATAAGGAGGTCGAGTACCTTGACGTGTACGCGATCTTCGCGGACGAGGACGGCTATTTGCCGCCGGACTCGACGTGGGACGGCGTACACCTTAACACGAAGTACTACGCCGTTTGGGCGAAGCACCTTAGTTCTTAGATTGTAATCTACGCAATGGACTCGCGGGAGCCGTCATGGCTCCCGCGAGTCCGGTTTTTCACTGTTAACAATCCAGACACAATATACGCTTGATTTGTTCATATTTGTGTGGTATAATTGGTGTATAGCAACTCAGGCGTGAGGGCGTAGCTCTCGCCCAAACCACGCCCTGCCGCCTGTACTCTGACGCCTGTCCGTTACGCCCGAACGGGCGTGACGGCTAGGCACAGCCCGGAGTCCGCGTCAAGCTCGAACACCGCGCCCGATACCATGCTCGCGCCGCTTGCGGACTTGTAGTGATCCTTCGGAATCCCGAGGAACATGCCGATCGATTGCTCGGCGTCCATCCCAATGACCGACTGAATCGGACCCGTCATGCCAAGATCGGTGATGAAGCCGGAGCCGCCCGGCAGTACTTGCGCGTCGGCGGTTTGTACGTGCGTATGCGTGCCCCAAATTGCGCTGACACGCCCGTCCAGCATATACGCCATCGCTTGCTTTTCGCTCGTCGCCTCTGCGTGGAAGTCTACAAGCGTGAACTTGACGTGCTCCGGCTGATCCGCAAGCAACTTGCGCACGATGGAGAACGGATTCTCCGGCTGATAGTCCATGCTCTTACGTCCGATAAGGCACAGCACTCGAATCGCGCCGTACGCGGTCTCGAACACCGCGTGCCCGATTCCCGGAGCGGCGTCCGCATAGTTCGCGGGCCGCAGAATGTACGAGTGATCGTCCAGGTACGGCATGATCTCCCGCTTCGAGAACGCGTGATTGCCAAGCGTGATAACGTCCGCGCCCGCGTTCATTATCGCGTCCGCGTCCGCCGGGAATAGCCCGCGCCCCGCGCAATTCTCGCCATTCACCACGGTGAATGCGATGTCAAGGCTCCGTTGAAGTCCGCGCAATCGATCTTGTAACGCGGAAAGACCGCCGGAGCCCGTTACGTCGCCGATCGCCAGTACGTTGATTGTCTTGCTCATCGCTAGCCTCCCAGCTCGATCATGCGCTCCAGCGTTAGCCGAGCGTCTCGCGCTATGTCGTTCGGCAGCGTGATTGCTTCGCGCTCGCCGATGAGACACGCGAGCACGTCCTCCGGGCGAGTGCGCTTCATATTCGGGCATGTGAACGTCGAGCCGATCGAGTAAACCCGTTTGTCCGGCAGATCGCGCATCAGGATCTCTTGCACGCCGATCTCGGTACCGATAAGCAGTTCCTCGCGGTCGGAGCGCTTCGCGGCGTCGATGATGCCTTTCGTCGAGCCGATGAAATGCGCGTGACGCAGAACTTCCTCGCGGCACTCCGGGTGGATCAGCACATACGCGTCCGGATGTTGTTCGATCGCGTCGATTACGTCCTGCTCGGAGATCCTGTGGTGGGTCGGGCAGAACCCGTCGAACAGTATGACGCGTTTTTCGGGACACTGTTTCGCGACGTACGCGCCGAGGTTCCGGTCGGGCACGAAGATGATCTCGCGCTCCCGCATTGCGTTGACGATCTTGACGGCGGAGCTGGACGTACAGCATACGTCGCTTACCGCCTTGACGTCCGCGCCGGAGTTGACGTAGCAAACCACGGCAGCGTCGGGATGTTCCGCACGCAGCATTAGAACGTCGTCAGGCGTAACCATGTCCGCCATCGGGCAGCCCGCGTTCGGCGCGGGCAAGTACACCGTTTTCAACGGGCTTAGCAACTTCGCGGACTCCGCCATGAACCGCACTCCGCATAGTATCACGATGTCCGCGTCAGTCTCACGAGCATACTTCGCCAACGCGAAGCTGTCGCCGACTTCGTCCGCGACGCTTTGCACGTCCAATGTCTGATAGTAGTGCGCCAGAATCAGCGCGTTCTTGCGTTTCGCAAGGCTTCGGATTTCTTCATGCATTGCGGTGACTCCTTATTAGTAGTTTAGCGTTTCCATCTGAGCCGTGTGGAGACGTACCTGTGCGGCAGCAAGATCTTCATAATCTCCTGATCCATACCGCGACGGAATGACGCGACGCGCTCCAGTTCCGTCGAATCCGGCACTATGGAGCCGTAGACGCAAAGCTCCACCATTTCCGCGACCTCGGAGAACTCCGCATCGTTGTAGGCGAGCCGTCCGGCGCGTCCCGCGATCCGCGTCGGAGTCTCACCCGTTCGAGGGATCAGCCCGAGTATCGGCAGCATTCGCAGGATATCGCGCCAGAATCGCAGCAGCATAGTTTCCGCGTCTGACTCGCGCTCCATACGGCGGCGCAATAGCCGTATCAACAGCGCGAAGACGGCGATGAGCAATCCGGCGAGCAACACGGCGGCGTAGACCGGCCAACCTTGCGGAAGCGTGAAGCCGTTTGGCTCGGCCGCTGATTCCTCTTGCTCCATGGGCGCATCGTTCGGCGGCGGAGTTGGCGTAGTGGGAAGCTCAACCGACGGCGCGGGTGCGGAGGGCGGCGTTACTGCCGCAGTCGCGTTATAGTTGAGCGTCGCGTCCACGGGGATCCAGCCGACGCCCTCAATATAGATCTCGCACCACGAGTGCGCTTGCTCACCGGTTACCGTGTACACATTATCCGAGTCACGCGTCAGCCCGAACGTCGTGAAGCCCTCAGCGTAGCGTGCGGGGATCCCGATTGAACGCGCCAGTACGGTAAGCGCGGTTGCGTAGTACGTGCAGTAGCCCTCACGCGATTCCAGGAACCAGCTGACGAACTCCGCGCCCTCCGGCACCGCCACAGGCGTTAGCGTGTACGTCGATTGCTCCGCAAGTCGTGACCGCAGGTCGAGCACCTTCAAATACGGCGACTCGGTAAAGCGGTCGGAGACCGCCGCGAACTCTCGCACGTTATTCGGAACGTTGTCCGGCAATGCGGTGAAACGCTCGCGAATCTCCGCATAGAGCGGGTCGGGCGAGTTACCCTCAAGCTTGTCCGCCGCTACCGCAGCCTCGAACTCCAGCATTGCCGCAGTGAACCCCGTGCCGCGAAAGTTCAGCCGACGCTCCCGCACTGTATAGCTGCCGCCCGTCGATACCGCTCGCTTCGAGAACACCGTGCCGTTAAGGTCGTAGTACGGGATGAACTCGTAGATATTCGACGCCTCAAAGCTCAGCGGACGCCCGGACGTCAGCAGCTCCGAGTGCTGTCCCTTGTCCAGCACCGTGACGGTAACGCTTGCGTCACGCGCAAAGCGTTGTGGGTTCTCGATTGTGTACGCCGGAAGAGTCTCCCGGAAGACGCGTTCGCGGTTGTCGATTGCAAGCTCGGACGCGAAGCGGAATTGACCGGTATCGCCGGAGACCTCCCACGAGTCGCCCGTGTAGACGTCCTTAATCGCGACGCGGTACAGCGACGGCTCGCTTGCCCGAATTGAGAAGACGGGCGTCGTGCTTAGCGTTACCGGCCCGCCGAGCCCGTCATAGCCGTAACCGGAAAGGTCGAACTCCGTACGAGTTCGACGGAACCCGAGTCCCCAGTCTAGCGCGAGCAGATCGACGTAGTCGTCCACGAACGTCTCAACCTCGATGTTATGCAAGCTGTACGCGCTTCGCGGCGTGAACATGGTAACGGCGACGGCAAGCGCGGCAGTGACGGCGAGGATCCGCGCAGTGACGGCGGTCTTCGACCTCGGGCTGAGCCGACGCGCAAATCCGCCCGCGCTGACCGCCGTTACCGTTCCGCACGCCGCGCACAGTTCCGGGTAGAAGTCGCGCCGCCCTCGAGTCCACTCGAAGAAGAGCACCGCGCCTACAAGCGTCCCGAGTATCGCCGCGCCTCTCAGCCGCCCGAACAGGTGCATCGACGGGATCGCCGCGACCGCGCTTACCGCGATTGCGAACGCGAGCCGAATCTCCGGCGGTACGGGCGTCTTAAGCGTGAGAACCTCGATCGCCGTCGGCAGAAGCTCTCCTACGCGCTCCGTAAGCGATTCTCGGTTAAAATAGCACACGGCGGCAAGTGCGAGCACGGCGGTTCCCAGCCCGATCAGCGTCCATTTGTTGTAGAAGAGTCCAAAGACGCTCAGCGCGGCGATAAGCGACAGCACGATAGTCACCGGCATTGGGATCCCGATGCGGTAGAGCTTCAACACCGCGCTTGTAAGGCTCCACGCATATATCCACGCTGCGATGAACGATGGCGGAGTTACACGTTTCTTAAGCATGTGACGGTTCCTCCGACGGGTTGTGCGATGTTTCCCGATCCTCCGGCGACGGCAGTACGGGCGTGAACGGAATCGCGACGGCAAGCTCAACGCCCGCAGGAACCGCAAGCGTCGAGCGATAGCGTTCCGCATCTGCGCTTGAGTCTTCCGCGATTGCGACAAGCGATACGTTAAGTCCGCGCAGTGTAAGCCGCCCGAGGTACGTGGTAAGCTCCGCGGTTGCTCCGCCGGTTATTACTACGACGCTGCCCGTATCGTCGGACGCGTCAAGCTCCGCACGTACTACGTCGATGAAGCGGTAGCGGCACGCGAACTTCGCTTCCGCGAGGAACCGCATGAAGCGCGGTATATCAGGCGGCGAGTCACCGTCCAGCTCCATGCGTGACTCCGTATACGCCAGCAGTTTGACGGGCGAGATCCCGCCGAGCGCATCGCGGCAGATTGCCGCCGCGTGTACGCATACGCAGTTCTCGAACGCGGACGCGCCGCGTTTCCCGTGAGCCGTGAAATCGACGAATACTCGGATTCGCGGCGATACCGTGCCGTCATACTCCTTGACCAGAAGCTCGCCCATTCGCGCCGACAGCTTCCAGTGCACTTTCTTCAGCGGATCGCCGGAGCGGAATGCGCGTATCTCCGCGATTGAGTACGGCTCCTGCTCGTCGTGACCGTTCCGACCTCCGCCGGAGTACGGGTTCGCGCCCTCAAGGCTTATCGCGGACGGGACGCGCTTCGGCAGCACCGTTACTCCCTGACGTAAGGCGTATCGTTCCGGCTTTAGCGTTATCTTGAAGAATCCGAACAGATCGTACGCGACGATCTGCGTTATCCCGGGCGAGTACACGCCGCGATACGGGAAGAAGATCGGGGTTCGCAGTCCGACCGTTTGACCGGGCATTACGCTGAATACGCTGCGAGCATTCGGCTCCGTGCCGAATAGGCTTCGAGCCGTATCGTGGCGTACCTCCAGATGCGCAAGCGGTAACGCGCCGCAGTTGGTGATACTGATCGCCAGCGTGCCGAACTCCTCGCCCGTCAGTTCCGACGGTTCCATCTTCTGCGTTATGCGCACATACGCCAGCGTATAGGCGAGGTTAATCGCCGCCAGTACGCTTATCGCCGCAAGGAACACCATCGTCCACAGCAACAGCCGCTCCCCGGAGTAGAGGATCCTCGCAAGCGCGGCGATGAACAGCGCGATTACGAACAAGTAACGCCGCTGCATCTTAAGTAGTCTCCGGAAGCTCGGTCGACGCGATGATCT
>JAITGH010000004.1 GCA_031280855.1 Oscillospiraceae bacterium
GACTGGGGCAAAGATCGCATGACCGCGATGATTCGCGAACGCTCCGACTGGTGTATCTCGCGCCAGCGCACTTGGGGGCTGCCAATCCCGGTGTTCTATTGCGAGGACTGCGGCAAGCCGATCTGCACGGACGAGACGATCGACGCGGTCTCTAAAGCGTTCGCGGAGCACGGCTCCGACGTGTGGTTTGACGACAGCGCGTCGATACTGCCCTCTAGCTTCCGCTGCCCGCATTGCGGTAATCCTCCAAGCGAGAGCGTGCCGCAATTCACGCGGGAGCGCGATACGCTCGACTGCTGGTTCGACAGCGGCTCCAGCTGGTTCTCCGCCGACTTCATTCAGGAAGACGACTCCGGCGAGCGCTCCGCGACGCTGTACGTTGAGGGCAACGACCAGTACCGCGGTTGGTTCCAGTCGAGCCTGCTGACCTCCGTCGCTATGCGCGATAAGGCTCCGTATAAGCTCGTCCTTACGAACGGCTGGACGCTCGACGGGAACGGTAACGCGATGCACAAGAGTCTGGGCAACGTTATCTCGCCGGAGGAACTGATCAACCAATACGGCGCGGATGTCGTACGGCTATGGGCGTCAAGTGTCGATTACCGCAGCGATATGCGCGTGTCGTACGACTTGATCAAACAGCTCGCCGACGCGTACTTGAAGATACGCAATACTGCGCGTTATGTCCTGGGAAATATTGGCGGGTTCCTGCCCGATGAGCCGACTCAGTTCCGCTTCATGGAACCGCACGACCAATGGGCGGTCGCGAAGCTGAACGAGCTTATCGGTAAGGTTCACGATGCGTACGAGCATTACGACTTCCACGACGTTTTCCGCATGATCCACAACTTCTGCGTGGTGGATATGTCGAACTTCTACCTTGACATCATCAAGGACATCTTGTATTGCGAGTCCGGGAAACGCCGGTGGAGCGCGCAAACGGCGATCTGGCGAATCCTCGACGCGCTTGTCCGAATGCTTGCGCCGATCCTCGCGTTTACCTCCGAGGAGATCTGGCAAGCGATGCCGCACCGCGAGTTCGATAACCTTGAAAGCGTGCTGTTGAACCCGATGCCGACGTTCGACGAATCGCTTACGGTGGACTCCGCACGATGGGAACGCTTTTTCAAGGTGCGCGACAGCGTATTGAAGTCGCTGGAGGTCATGCGCGTGGATAAGCAGATCGGCAAATCGTTGGATGCGGAGGTCACGGTGCCGGAGTGCGGATTCACGGAGGACGAGTTGAAGCTTATGCTGAACGTCAGCAAGGTGACGATTGGCGAGTCAATCGCGGTCGCGCCCAGTAATTCGCCGAAATGCCCGCGCTGCTGGACTCACCACGAGACGCCTCGCGCCGACGGACTGTGCCCGCGCTGCGCGAATGAGCTTGAGTGGCTGAACCCCGGTGCACGCGGATGAAAGCGTTATGGCTGCTGCTGACGCTTGCGGTGTTCGGGCTGGACGCGCTTGTTAAGAGCGCGGTGAGCTCAAACATGCGGCTTGGTGAGACTTTCGCGCTGGTGCCGCACGTGCTGTCGATAACGTACGTGGAGAATACGGGTGTCTCGTTCAGTATGCTTGGCGATAACGCGGCGGCGATGGCGGTGATAACGTGGCTGACGCCCGTGTTATGCGCTGTGCTGATCGTACTGCTGATTCGCAACAAGTATGGCTCGAGGCTGTTCGACGCGTCGCTCGCGCTGATACTTGCGGGCGCGATCGGCAATGCGGTCGACCGCATGTTACACGGCAGCGTCGTTGATATGTTCGAGTTCGCGTTCGTAAGATTCGCGATCTTCAACGTTGCGGACGTCGCGCTGACATGCGGGTGCGCGATGCTCGCGATTTACGCGGTTTTAGACTCGCGCCGTATGAGCGGAGCGAATCGTAATGCTGGTTGAGCCTCATCAGGTCGGGACGCGCCTTGACGCGTTCCTTGCGGAGCACGCCGGAAGCCGCAGCGCGGCCGCTCGCATGATCGACGACGGCAGAGTTACCGTTAACGGCCGCGTTGAGCGTTCGTCGTACCGCGTTCGCTCGGGCGACGAAATCGTGCCGGACGCGCCGGAACGGCTTGCAGTCTCTGCGGCGCTGCCGGAGGCTATTCCGCTGGCGGTAGTCTATGAAGACGCTGACATAATCGTGATCGACAAGCCGAAGGGGATGGTCGTGCACCCCGCGCCGGGTCACTATTCCGGGACGCTGGTCAATGCGCTGCTGCACCACTGCAACGGATTGCTGTCAAACTCCGGCGATCCGGTTCGACCGGGGATAGTGCACCGAATCGACAAGGATACCTCCGGATTGCTGATCGCCGCGAAGCACGACTTCGCGCATCGGGAGCTTTCGCGGCAGCTTGCGGATCGCTCACTATCGCGCACGTATGAGGCGGTGATCGTCGGCGCGTTCCGCGAGAGTAATGGAACGATAGCCCTGCCGATCGGGCGCAACCCTCGCGATCGCAAGAAGATGGCAGTCGTGCGAACCGGCGGGCGTTCCGCCGTGACGCACTGGTCGCTGATCGCCGCGTTTCGCGGGTACTCGCACTTACGGTGCGAGCTTGATACCGGACG
>JAITGH010000053.1 GCA_031280855.1 Oscillospiraceae bacterium
CGCAGCATCCACAAGTACTCCGTATTCGCCCGAGTCTCGCCGGAGCACAAGGTGCGAATCGTGAAGGCGTTCCGGGCTCGCGGAGCCGTCGTTGCGATGACCGGCGACGGTGTGAACGATGCGCCCGCCTTGAAGAACGCTGACATAGGCTGCGCGATGGGCATTATGGGCACGGACGTAGCGAAGGGCGCGGCCGACATGGTGCTCACCGACGACAACTTCGCGACAATCGTCGAGGCCGTACGCTGCGGGCGCGGCATATACTCAAACATCAAGAAGGCCGCGCACTTCCTGCTGTCAAGCAATACCGGGGAGATCCTGACGATTCTAAGCGCGTTCTTGATGGGGCTTCCGTCGCCGTTGCTGCCGATTCAGCTGCTGTGGGTGAACCTCGTAACCGACTCGTTCCCCGCGCTTGCGCTCGGGTCGGAGCTTGCCGACATTGACGCTATGGAGCACCCTCCGATCAGCCCGAAGAAGAGCTTGTTCGCCGACGGGCTGGCGTCGCGAATCATTACGGAAGGCTTCATGATCGGAACGCTGGCGTTACTGGCGTTCAGCCTCGGGCGCAGGTTCTTTGGGATCGACGGCGACGTCGCGGTCGCTCGAACCATGGCGTTCTCGGTGCTAAGCCTCTCGCAGCTGGTACATGCGTTTAACACGCGCAGTGACAAATCGGTGTTCCGAATCGGGCTGACGTCGAATCCGCGTATGACGCTGTCGTTCTTGGTATGCCTGGCGATGCAGCTGACGGTAGTGACAATCCCCGCGCTTGCGTCGATCTTCCGAGTAGTACCGCTTAGCGTAACGCAGTGGCTGATGGTCGGCGGATTGTCTCTGCTTCCACTGCCGTTAGTGGAGATACAGAAACACATGCACTCGAATAAGAGTAAACCGCTAGGTTTTGCATACATTCGCGGCAATAAAACGTAGAAAAAATTTCGAAAAAACGCTTGACATCGAGGGTTGTTTATGTTATATTAGTATTTAGTTAATCATTGATTAACATTTCAACAACAAGGAGACCCTAAAATGAAGAGAATCCTGATTGCGGTTCTTGTACTCGCGATGTCACTTGCGCTTGCATCATGCGGAGATCCCACGACGCCGTCCGCGTCGCCGTCCGATTCGGCACCGGCGGAATCAGCCTCGCCGTCCGATTCGGCATCGGCGTCCGTCGCATGGTTCGTACTGCCGGAGGCACTCGCCACCGAGGAGTACGCGATCGGCTTCCGCAAGGAAGACGAAGCTCTGACGCGGCTCGTCAACGAAACTCTCGTCGAGCTTAAGAACGACGGCACGCTGGCAAAGATCTCAACCGACTGGTTCGGCAAGGACATCACGACCATCCCGGCGGAGAAGCCCGTTTACGAAGCTCCGACCGCCGAGGCGGACGACTCCGCTTCACGCACTGTGCTCATCCTCGGGCTTGACGCTTCATTCCCGCCGATGGGTTACGACGACAACGGCACGATCGTCGGCTTCGACATCGACGTCGCGAAGGCGCTATGCGCGAAGCTCGGCTGGGAGCTCAAACTTCAAGCTATCGACTGGAACGCGAAAGAGCTGGAGCTCAACTCCGGCAATATCGACTGCATCTGGAACGGCATGACGAAAACCGATGAGCGTGATGCCTCCATGAGCCTCAGCGTTCCGTACATGAATAACGAGCAAATCATCGTCACGCGTGAGGACAGCGGCATCAAGACGCTGGCTGACCTTGCCGGGAAAAAGCTCATCATGCAGACCGGAAGCTCCGCCGTTGACGCGCTCGAATCGAAGCCCGACTTCAAGGCGACGCTCGGATCCACGAACACCATCGACGATAACATGACCGCGTTCATGGACGTCGAGCAAGGCGCGTCCGACGCTATCCTTATCGACAGCATCGTTGCAAACTGGTATATCAGCCGGTAAGGCGTATTGCATTACACGCAAACAGATCGAGCGGCGGGACTTACCCGCCGCTCGATTCTCCGCAATGCCGTAAAATGCACGCTTGACGCTACGCAATGCCGTAGAACCGTTTACCATTCTCGAGAGTCAAACTCGCCGCCGATTCCGGAGTAATACCTCGGAATCGCGCGATTGCCTCGCAGATGAACCGCAGGTTCGAGCTATCGTTGCGCTTCCCGCGATTCGGCTCGGGCGCGAGGTACGGCGCGTCGGTCTCGAGCATGATGCGATCCGGCGGCAGAGCCGCGACTACCTCCGGAAGCGCCCCCGCGTTCTTGAACGTTACCACTCCGGTGAATGAGATATACCAGCCGAGCCCGACGAGCTCCATCGCGAGTTCCAAGTTTCCGGAGTAACAGTGGAACACTCCGCAAACATCCGGGAACTCGCGCACTATGGCAAGCGAGTCCTCGTGCGCCTCGCGGTTATGGAACACGACGCGCTTCCCGAGCCTTTGGGCGAGCCGCATTTGAGAGCGCAGCGCGTCGAACTGCACGTCCCTCGCGGGACCGTCGGCGTAGTGGTAGTCGAGCCCGATCTCCCCGATCGCGACGCACTTCGGGTGTGCGGCGAGCCGCTCCAGCTCCGCGATGTCGACGCTTTCGGCGTCGGACGGATGCACGCCCACTGTCGCATAGATGCGCGTCCAACTCTCCGCCAGTTCCAGCGAACGCCGCGAGCCCTCCATGGACGACCCGACGTTGACGATCAGCTCTACTCCGCTTTCCGGCAAAATCTCAGACAGCAACGCGTCCCGATCCTTGTCGAATTGCGGGAAATCGTAGTGCGCGTGAGTGTCAAAATACATACCGGCGTGCCTCAAGTTCGGACGAGATAGCGCGGCTCGCGCAGCGCGGGTCAGTCGACATCGTCGTCAAACAGACGATCCATGAACAGCTCGTAGATGCGTTCAAGTTCGTCGTCGTCGTCAATGCTTGCGAACACCTCGTCGCCGTTCTCTTCGACAACCTTGAAGATGACCATTTCCGGCTCGTCGTTTTCCTCTACCGGCAGAAACGACATATAGGTTTGACCGTCAACCTCGAGAGTATCAAGGTGTTCGATCTCGTACTCATTACCCTCGTCGTCGGTAATGGTATAGAAGTCGTCGCCGAATTGCTTTTCGTCATTCATTGTGAGATCCTCCGTTTGTTTGGGTTATGCCTGATTATACACTACTCCCAACAGCTTGTCAACTCATTTTTCACTTGGAGTTGACAAGTTGTTAAAGTTGTGTTATAATGAGGGCAAGAGATTGATGCGGAGGTTTCCATGAACGATTGCATGACAGTCACGCGCATACCGGAGCACATTGCCGAAGCGTGGGAGGTCTCGCGAAACTCGACCGCTCGCCGGGCGAGCTACCTCTCGATTGAGTACCTGCCCGGACGGATAACTTCCGGTAATCTGTTCAACGTGAACGGGAAGCTCGATGAGAACGGCAGCGATCAGTCCGCG
>JAITGH010000061.1 GCA_031280855.1 Oscillospiraceae bacterium
CACCAAATACTCGAAGCCCGGCACCGTACCGCCGACGCTGTTGCTCTCGCTCCCGTTTCTTGCCAAGTTCGTTTTCACGTAAAAAACGTTGAATTTTATCCGGATTACGGAATTCCGTAATCCGAGTTACGAGTTATACGCAAATTGGGGATTGCAGTGCGGAGTCGTTCGTCGTCTGCGTTGGCTCGAGGTTGCGTATACAGCTCGAAGAAACAAGAGCGGTATGCAACAACCAGACGCTGTTGCATACCGTTGTAGCATTTTGGGTGAAATAGTATGATGCGAGCGCGTCTGGCGTTTCATTTGTAAACATTCTTATTATGCCCTTGACAAATCGGCAAAAGTGTGGTATAATAGGGGGTGAAATGGAGGTACTCTCGAATGGTTAATACCGAGAAGCAAATGCAATCGATCGTTACGCTATGCAAGGGGCGCGGCTTCATCTACGCAGGGTCGGAGATCTATGGAGGGCTTGCGAACACGTGGGACTACGGCCCGCTGGGCGTGGAGCTTATCCGCAACATCAAAGAGGCGTGGTGGAAGCGATTCGTACGTGAGAGCCCGTACAACGTCGGGCTGGACAGCTCGATCCTGCTGAACCCCGCCGTCTGGGAGGCCTCCGGTCATGTCAAGAACTTCAACGATCCGCTGATCGACTGTAAGGCGTGCAAGACTCGGCACCGCGCCGACAAGCTTGCCGAGGATTGGCTCGCCGTCAATCCGGATCCCAACGTTATCCCCGCCGCGATGGACGATAAGTCGCTGATCGCGTTTATCCGAGATCACAATATCACTTGCCCCGATTGCGGTAAGTCCGACTTCACCGACGTCCGTAAGTTCAACATGATGTTCAAAACTCATCAGGGCGTTACCGAGGACAGTTCCACCGAGCTTTACCTGCGCCCGGAGACCGCGCAGGGCATCTTCATCAACTTCAAGAACGTCCAACGCTCCGCACGCCGCAAAATACCGTTCGGCATCGCTCAGATCGGCAAGTGCTTCCGCAACGAGATCACGCCCGGTAACTTCATCTTCCGCACCCGCGAGTTTGAGCAGATGGAGCTGGAGTTCTTCTGCAAGCCCGGCACGGAGCTTGACTGGTTCGACTATTGGCGCACGTTCTGCCGCGATTGGCTCGGCGCGATCGGGCTGAAGCCGGAGTCGCTGCGCGCACGCGACCACGACCCGAAAGAACTCTCCCACTACTCGAACGCTACGACGGACTTCGAGTTCCTGTTCCCATTCGGCTGGGGCGAGCTATGGGGCGTCGCAAGCCGTACAGATTTCGACCTGAAAGCTCATCAAGCCGCCTCCGGCGAGAATATGGAGTACTTCGACCAAGAATCCGGAGAGAAGTACGTGCCGTATGTTATCGAGCCTTCACTTGGTCCCGCCAGAACCGCGCTCGCGCTGTTAACCGACGCGTACGACGAGGAAGTCATAGACGCGGAGAAGAACGACGTGCGCGTCGTGTTACGGCTCCACCCCGCGATCGCGCCGTTCAAGGCGGCGGTCCTGCCGCTTAGCAAGAAATTGTCCGAACCCGCAAACGCGGTGTTCCAAGCGTTGCAGAAGCGTCTGACGGTCGACTTCGACGACGCCGGGTCGATCGGCAAGCGGTACCGCCGTCAGGACGAGATCGGCACCCCGTTCTGCGTAACCTTCGACTTCGACAGCGAGAACGACGGCTGCGTAACGGTGCGGGAGCGCGACAGCATGACGCAGGAGCGTGTGCCGATCGACTCGCTGGTTGAGCGCATCGCGAGCCGGGTGGAGTTCTAAGCGTGAGCGCGGGCGTAATCCCTCGACGCGCATCGGGAGTGCTGTTGCCCGTCCGTAGCCTCGGCGGGATCGAGCACGCGGAGCGATGGCTGGACTTCCTCTCCGCCGCAGGGCAATCGTATTGGCAGATTCTGCCGCTCACAATCCCCGGTGAGGGCGGCTCCCCGTACAAGAGCGTCAGCGCGTTCGCCCTCGACCCCGCGCTGGCTCACGGCTTCGCGCAATCGCGTGACCTCGAGTTACCGGAACTGCGCGACTACTTCGACTTCGTCGGGAACGATCGTGAAAGCGTGGAGGCTCAGTACGCGGCGTACTCGCGCTGGCTGGAGGTGCGCGCCTACGCGCACTCACGCGGGATCGAGATCATCGGCGACGTGCCGATCTACGTCGCGCCGGACAGCTCCGACCATTTCGCGCATCCGGAACTGTTCCGCACCGACGCGGTCGCGGGCGTGCCGCCGGACGCGTTCTCCTCAGACGGTCAACTGTGGGGCAATCCGCTGTACGATTGGACGGAGCACAAGCGCACCGGGTTCGCGTGGTGGCTGAGCCGTCTCAAATGGTGGCTCACGCTATGCGACGTCGTGCGAATCGACCACTTCCGAGGGCTGGACGCGTACTGGGCTGTTCCGACGGACGCAAAGTCCGCTAAACTCGGACGCTGGGAGCCCGCGCCGGGGAAGGCGCTAATCGACGCGATTCGCTCCGCGTTACCCGGTGCGCGAATCATCGCGGAGGATCTCGGGCACGTCACCAAGGGAGTCCGCAAGCTCGTAAGGTACAGCCGATTCCCGAACATGAAGGTGCTGCAATTCGCGTTCGACTCTGCGACTTCTGACCATCTGCCGGATCTGTGCGGTCTGAACTCGGTCGTTTATACGGGCACACACGATAACGACACCGTACGCGGTTGGGCGAACTCCGCAAACCCGACGACGCTGGGCCGCGCAATGCGCTTCCTTGAGGTGCGCGATCCCGCCGCGCTTCCCGACGCGTTCGTGCAATGCGCTCTGGACTGCGCGTCCAAGCTGTGCGTGATCCCGATTCAGGATTGGCTCGGACTGGGCAGTGAAGCTCGAGTAAACACTCCCGGCACTGTCGGAGCCGGGAACTGGACGTGGACGCTGGACTTAGGGCTCCTGACGCCGGCGCTGGCACTGGCAATGCGCTCCGCGACGCGACGTGCGGACAGGCTCTCATAGCTCTGCGCCTGTCCGCACGGCCTCGGGTAAACGGTATCACTCTCCTCGGTATTTCTTGCGTGTCGCCTCGCCGCCGCGAATGTGGCGCTCCGCCTTGTTACGCTCCAGCACCGCCTTAACCTGCCGTGACAATAGCGGATAGCGCTGCTCGATGCGTTCAGAAATATCTTTGTGTACGGTAGATTTAGAGACGCCGAACTTCCTCGCCGTCGCCCTGACGGTGGCGTTGTTTTCTATGATGTATTCAGCGGCCTGCCGAGCTCGCTCGTCTATGTTTGTACTCAAAATCCTACCACCCCTACTAAGACAGATTACTCTATCATTATTCACCCGTAACACCGTTTAGACTTATAACATCGATGTGACAAGCTGCGCCCGAGCCGTAACGGTAACCGCGCAGTTCCCCGAAGCGCGGTAATCGGACAGTTCCTGGCAAATGTCAATACCATTTGCAACA
>JAITGH010000064.1 GCA_031280855.1 Oscillospiraceae bacterium
TAATATTACGCTCATGGGAGGAGCTATCATCATGCAAGAAGAGAAGACGCAAGGCGAGCAGAAGGACGTCCTTAAGCAGAAGGACAAGTTCAGATGGCGGGAGAACCCGCCGACGGTCATTCGCGGCGACATGCGCGAGGCGTTTGAGTGCGGCAATAACGCGGAGAACCTCAAGTGCGACTGTTGGAACACTCACTGCCGATTCTACGGCAACTGTCGGAAGTGCCTGGTATTCCACTTGAGTATCAAGCAGTTCCCGACGTGTCAGCGCGAGATGCTGGAGGAGCTGTACACCGCGGATTTGCTCGACGAGGAGCTACATATCGCGCACCTGCAAAAGCGCGACGGCGCGAGAAGCACCGACGCGTAGCGCGGCGCAGGCAATGACAGCAAGAATCGGGGAAGCCGCAAAGCGTCCCCGGTTCCGTGTGCGCGATCCGATTGCGGTTCGGCTGACGGCTGGCTATTTGCAGCCGCAGCTTGAGACGGGCTTTACCGGAAGCGGAACGTCGCACGTTGTCTCGCACGTCGTCGTAGTGACGCAACCGCACGACGAGCCGGAGGACGACGCGCCCGCGACCATCGAGGGGATCGACGCGATCGGAGCGATCGGCGTGACGTCAAGCGGTCCGCACGTCGGCGGGAAGAACGAGCTTACCGGGAAGTCGATCAGCCCGAATAACTCGCACGGATCCTCGCCCGCGCCGCCGATTCCCGTGCAGTCCTTGTCGGGCAGGCAGTAGTCGTAAACGGGCACCATTATCTGGGTGTCGCGCTCCAGCCGGATAATGGAGAACTGACCGATACTGACGAAGACTCGGCGTCCCGGCTCACATACGTTGATGTTGATCCCGGCAGGGAAGTAGGCGAGCAGCTGAGGCGGAAGCATACCGCCCTCGCTGTCGAACGCGTAGCGAACTTGAGGGCAGTCGCAAGGCTCCAGCACCTTGATGCTGAGTATCATCGGGTCGATGGCCTCGACGACCGCTTGCGGCATATTGATTGCCATGGGGTTCTGCGTATCCGGGCGGCCGTACGCGTACTGAGAGCTGAACGTCTTGCTGCCCAGGGGACCTCCGCACAGCGTGACGCGTTTATCGAAGACGGCGAGCCCGACGAGGGTATCGGGGGTTCTGCCGGGCACGGTATACGCCTCCGCGAAGATTCGGTAGTAGTATCGCAGGTCGACGGTATAGTGACCGTTGATATAGGCGATGGGCTCGACATCTATGTCGATGTAGATGAGCTCGGCGGACTTTGCGCGGACCCCCACGGCTCCGGCTATGTAGTTCTGGGACGGTATGTCGAGGTACAGTCGAAGATCCTCGATGCAATCTTTGTCTTTACAACTGTCGTAAATTTTACGGGTGTGGATGCAAGTAGCTTCTTTGAACGTCCTGACGGCCTCAGATTGAACGGCGGACGAAGCGACGAGTTCCATATTGGCGCCTCCTAATCAGAGTAGTTTTGAGATTGCTCGGTATAATCTATGCGCCGGGCCGGAATGTGTTCCGCCTATACCGTCATCAGCTGCTTCGAGCGGCGAGTGCCGAGCCTATGGCGGCGGCGAGTTGTGCGGGGTTTGGTGCGCAGTTGATCGCGTTCTTCAGCGTGCAAAAAAAGTGCTTGACATTTATGTAAACTTGTGTTATAATAGGGTTATGCAGGAGTTATCCCGAATCCCAACGCCCGAGCCTCAAGGCGAGGCAGCCGCGCACGTCCCCGTCCTCCTTTCGGAGGCGGTCGACGGGCTGAGCCTCTCGCCCGACGCGTGCGTCTACGACGGCACGTTAGGAGCCGCAGGTCACACCCGCGCAATCCTCGCTCTGCTCGGCTCCGCCGGACGGCTGTTCGCCTCCGATCGCGACGGAGACGCGCTCAAGCTCGCTCGCACCATCGCCGACCCTCGCTTGACACTGCTGCACGCAGACTTCGGCGATGTGCTCGAGCATCCGGAGACGCACTTGCCGCACGGCACACGATTCGACGCCATGCTCTTCGATCTCGGGATCAGCAGCCGCCAGATCGACCCGCGCTCCGGCCGTGGCTTCTCTTTCCAAGCGCTCAACGACCTGCTTGACATGCGCATGGATACTCGTCAGCCACTCACGGCTCAAACTATCCTCAACGAGTGGGAATACGAAGATCTCAAACGAATCTTCTACACCTACGGCGAGGAACGCTATGCGCCGCACATCGCCGAGCGAATCGTCGAGGCTCGCGCTCAGGAGCCGCTCACCACCGTCGGGCAGCTTAACGCCCTGCTTAAGTCGCACCCGAAGCGAGTATACCAAGCTTTGCGCATTGCGGTCAACGACGAACTCGGCAGCTTGGAGCGCATGTTGCGCTCATTCCCCGATCGGTTGAACCCCGGGGGACGCTGCGCGATCATCGCATTCCACTCGCTGGAGGATCGCATGGTTAAGCACGCGTTCAAAGACTCACCAAAGTTAGGAGTGATAACGAAACGCCCGATTACGCCCGGCGAGATGGAGCTCGCCTCTAATCCGCGCTCTCGCAGCGCGAAATTAAGAGTCGCTGAAAGGATTCAGACCGATGACAAAGCAATCGACCTATGACCGTGAGGAATACGGTTACGAAGACGCCGCCGTCGAAACGATGGCGCGAACCCGCCGCAATACAAGCGCGCCCGCAGACAGCGCTCGCCGATCAAAGCGTCACGCCGCCGTAAGGCGCAAGCCCCTTACCCCCGTCGGAGTGCTGTGCGTTCTCGGTTGTGCCGCGCTCATCTTGATGTGGCTGTACGCTCAAATCACGCTTACCGACATCACCACGCAGAACTCCGGACTACGCAATTCCTACGTCGCCGCCTCGGAGGAATCCTCCAGGCTCAAGCTGGCGTACGAGAACGCGTTCAACCTGACGGTGATCGAGCGTGAGGCGACCGCAAAGTTCGGTATGCGCAAGATGACGGAGCTTCAAGTTGTCTACGTCGGAGCAACGTCCGACGATGCCGTCGTGCTCCTACAGGGAGCCCCCGCCGAAGACGAGGGCTTCCTCGGCGCGATTACGGACATACTCCGTAAGTCGTCCGAATACATTAGTGAACGGTGGTAACCGCGGCGCCGCAATGTGCGTCGAATTCGGCGCGCATTGATTGGTGCGCACTTATTAGGAGGATGACCGACGATGAAGAACGCCCTGAAGCAAGACAAGACTGTCAAGCCCGGACGTACCGTGCTTGTTCGAACGTGGCTGCTGCTCGCGCTGTGCGGGTTCGTCGCGTTCGGTGCACTTGTCTATAAACTGTTTGAGATCCAGATTCGCGACGTCGAGACCTATACGCGTCTGGCGATCAACCAGCAAACCCGCAGTACGAAGATCACCGCGTCACGCGGAACAATCTATGACGCGAAGGGCAAGATCCTCGCGCAGTCCGCTACCGCGTATCGCGTCGTCGTTTCTCCCGCCGAGATGATCACGAACAAGGAGGATCCGAAGCTGATCGCGGAAACTCTCGCCGGGATCTGGGGTGACAAGGGCGCGGACTTCCCCACGATCATGTCGAAGTGGAACAATACGAAGTCGTGGCATGAGGTCGTCGCGCAGAAGCTGGAGCCTGACGTCGCCGCTCTCGTGCGCAACTACAAGGCGGAGAATAAGCTCAAATCCGTGCACCTGATCGAGGAAAGCAAGCGGTACTATCCGGCGGGTAACATCGCGTCTCAGATCATCGGGTTCGTCGGTGATGAGAACAAGGGCATGTACGGGATTGAAAGCTATTACGAAAGCACGCTTCGCGGAGTCGCGGGCCGCTCTATCCGCGCCACAAACGCGAAGGGCACCGATATGCTTTACATGCAGTACGAGAACTACTACGACTCTGCGCAGGGTAACAGCATAACCCTGACGGTCGACGCGACGTTGCAGTACTACCTCGAGAAGCACTTGTCGCAAGCCGTAATCGACAACCAGATCCGCAACGGCGCGATGGGAATCATGATGGACGTGAACACGGGCGCGATCCTCGCCGCCGCGTCCGTACCCGATTACGACCCGAACGCGTACAATACGCTGAACGACTCCGCGAACTCGCTGCTGATCGGCGCGATTGAGTCCGGCAAGAATTCCGGCAGCATCGCGAACCTCTCACTGCAAGAGGGCGTGCTGGGCACGCTTGATGAGAGTACGAAGTCGCTGCTCGGGCTTACTACGTCGCAGGGTCATACTACGTGGAACGGCGGCGCGGTCGACTTCACTCCGGAGGAAGCGGATCAGCTGAAACTTAACGCGATCCGCGCTCAGTGGAAGAGCCGCGAGTTCGCTGACTCGTACGAGCCGGGCTCCACGTTCAAAATCATCACGCTTGCCGCCGCGCTGGACGCCGGAGTCATCAGCGAGAGCGAGTCGTTCTACTGCGGAGGTTCCATGAACGTGCTTGGGCGTACGACTCCGCTGAACTGCTGGAAGCGAACCGGACATGGCTCGCAAATGCTGGAGCAAGCGGCGCAGCACTCGTGCAACGTCGCGTTCGTCAACATCGGGTTGCGAGTCGGCGCGGATCTGTTCTACGACTACATCGACGCGTTCGGGCTTAAGTCGAAGACCGGGCTCGACGTCACCGGTGAGGGCAGCAGCATCTGGTGGAGCGACGAGATTTTCAAGAACCCGCAGAACAAGTCGCAGCTCGCCTCCGCAAGTTTCGGGCAAACGTTCAATATCACGCCGTTGCAGATGATCACGGCGGTCAGCGCGGTTGCGAACGGAGGCTACTTGATGAAGCCGTACCTCGTAAGCAGCGTTAGCGCACCCGATGGTACGCAGTTGAAATCGACAGAGCCGACCGTTGTGCGGCAAGTGATCAGCGAGCAAACCTCTATTAAGTGCCGTCAGATTCTTGAAAGCGTAGTATCCGGCAAGGACGGCACGGGGAAGAACGCACGCGTCGCGGGCTACCGCATCGCGGGTAAGACCGGAACGGCGGAGAAAGTCGGGCAGAACTCCGATGAGTACGTCGTATCCTTCGTCGGATTCGCTCCCGCAGATAACCCGAGGATCGCGGTACTGGTATTGCTTGACAGCCCGAGCCGCAACTCCGGGATCTACATCAGCGGCGGAGTTATGGCGGCTCCCGCCGTCGGCAATATCTTCGCGGACGCGCTCCCGTATCTCGGGGTCGACCCGGAATTGCAAGGCGACGCGGCCTCCCGCAGTGCCGTCGTCCCGAACGTTAAGACGCTTTCAACCACCGACGCGAAGCAAAAGTTCGAGGACGCGGGCTTCACCGTGCGCGTTTTCGGCGAGGGCTCGACCGCAGTCGATCAGGCTCCGTTCTCTAACGTGCTCGTCGACTCCGGCTCGCAAGTGATTATCTATACGGAGGGGTTCAAACCCGACCAAACGATCGAGGTGCCGAACGTATTCGGCATGTCGTACAATAGCGCGAAAGCCGCGCTGGAATCCATGGGGCTGTTCATTCGCGCCGTCGGAGTTAACCCGAGCGAGAGCAGCAAGATCGTCGTCGCACGTCAAAGCTTTGAGACCGGGTCTGAAGTCGCGTTCGGCACCGTCGTCGAGGTCACGCTCATCGACAACGATACCAGCGTCATGGAGGGCGGGCGCAACTAGCCAACGCACTGCAGTACCGAAAGGAGCGCACATGCTATTATCTGACATCGCCGGATCAATTGAGATCTCCGACGTTTGCTTCGACAGCCGGAGAGTAACGCCGGGTGCGCTATTCGTCGCGATTCCCGGCGCGGGACGCGGATTCGTCGAGGACGCGCTGGAGCGCGGTGCGAGCGTCGTGGTTACCGACCGCGACGAAACGACCGCCCGTCAAACTCTCGCGTTGCTCTCAAGCGCGTTCTTCAAGGAGCCGTCGCGCTCACTGCGCCTTGTCGGCGTTACCGGTACGAACGGCAAGACGACCGTCACGACGCTCGCTAAGCAGATTTACGAGACCGTAACGGGCAAGCCGGCCGGGCTTATCGGCTCGGCGGTGAACCTAATCGGGCGCGAGGAGCTGCCGTCCGTGAATACGACTCCCGAGAGCCGTGACTTGCAGGAGCTTCTCGCAAGGATGCGCGACGCCGGATGCGCCGCCGTGTTCATGGAGGTCAGCTCGCACTCGCTGGAGCTATTCCGCGTGCACGGTTTACGCTTTGAAATCGGGCTGTTAACGAACCTCACGCCCGAGCATCTTGACTTCCACGGCTCGATGGAGAACTACCTCCGCGCAAAGCTCAAACTGTTCACGCAATCGGACGTTTGTATGATCGACCGCAGGATCGCCGCCGTGAGCGTCGGGAAGCCACTAATCGTGGTCGACGGCTCCGACAACAAGTCGATGGCGCTGGAGCTTTGCGTCGCGATGGGACTCCCGCGCCCGGAGTGCGAGTCCGCGCTTAAGCTCGCCATGCCCGCGAAAGGTCGCAACGAGATCGTGCCGACTCCCGGGCTTGACATTACGGTGCTCATCGATTACGCCGTTACTCCGGACGCGCTCGAGTTCGTGCTTACCGCTACTCGGCGCGAGTACCCCGATCGCAAGCTCACGCTCCTCTTTGGGTGCGGCGGTGACCGCGACACGCAAAAGCGTCCCGTAATGGGCGGGATCGCCGCAAGGCTTGCGGATCGGGTCGTCGTTACCTCTGACAACCCTCGCACGGAGGAACCCGACGCGATCATTCGTGACATACTCGCCGGGATCTCCGGCTCGACTCCCGACGTTATCCCGAACCGCGCCGAGGCGATCCGCTTCGCGCTCGATTCCGCCGTCCCCGGCGAGGTCGTCATACTCTGCGGCAAGGGGCACGAGACGTATCAGATCATCGGCAAGCAAAAACACCACCTTGACGAGCGCGAGATAGTCGCCGACTTCTTGCGTACCCGTACTTCCAAGTAGGAGAGAGCACAAATGACGGAGTTGGCAGCATTGCTTACACGTACGACAGTAGCGGCGATGCCGGTCGCTTACGCGGTCGCGTTCGTATTCTCGCTGATGTTTATCCCGTTCCTTCGAAGCATAAAGGCGGGACAGCCGATCAAGAAGATCGGGCCCGTGTGGCATATGCATAAGGAGGGCACGCCGACGATGGGCGGCTGGATCTTCATCGTCGGGCTCACGGCGGGGATCGCGTACGCGTGCGTAAGGCGCAACGCGGATCTCGCGCTGTCGGGTGCGTTGCTTGCGTTCGCGTTAGTCTACGGGCTGATCGGATTCGTCGACGACTCGCAGAAGATCAAGAAGCGCGACAACGACGGATTAAGCGCGTCGCAGAAGCTTGCGCTCCAGCTGGCGGCGTCGCTCGCGTTCATCTTCCTGCTTCGATACCTCGGCTACTTGCACCCGCAGATCTTCGTACCGTTCGCGAAAGTAAAGCTTCAAGTCAACATGGTGGTGTACGAGGTCTTCGCGGCCTTCGTAATCGTCGGCGCGGTGAACGCGGTGAACATCACGGACGGAGTCGACGGAGTCCTTACGGGAGTATCGCTGCCCGTAGTCGGGTGCCTGACGCTCCTTGCGCTTAATCGCGGAGTGGGAACGGTCGCGGCGTATGGCTTCGCTTTGATGGGCGGGTTGCTTGCGTTCCTATGCTTCAACTTCAACCCTGCGAAAATCTTCATGGGCGACACCGGCTCGCTGTTCATTGGCGGTGCGATATGCGCGATGGCGTTTGCTCTCGACGTTCCGCTCACGCTTGCGCCGATGTGCCTGATCTTCGTGTTTGAGGTCGTCAGCGATTTCATCCAAGTCGGCTACTTCAAGTACTCGCGCCGCAAATACGGTGAGGGTCGGCGAGTCTTCAAGATGGCTCCGTTCCACCATCACCTCGAGAAATCAGGCTGGAGCGAGAAGCGCATCTTCGTCGTCTTCACCGCCGTATCCGTCGTGTGCTCCGTCGCCGCCTACTTCGGCAGCGTCTAGGGTCTCGAACCAGACTTATGAACAGAGGTAACAAGCATGAGCGAAACTACCGCGCTGCACGCGGCGCAGGACGTATCTGACCGCCGCTCTAAACATATCGACATTGTATTCCTCGCGCTGACGCTGCTTATACTCGCGGTCGGGCTGGTTATGCTGTTGTCCGCAAGCTATGCGCGGGAGTACTACACAACCGGCAACCCGATGCGGATCTTCAACCGGCAAGTATTGCTGTCCGCAGTCGGGATCGTCGCGCTGCTCATACTCACCACGCTTCCGGAAACGTTCTATGACAAGTTCGCGATCATCTCCGTCGTCGTATCGGTGATTGGACTCATCGTAGTGCTGTTCGTAGGCACGGAAGCAGATACCGGCGGAGTCCGAGCGATCTTGATCGGTCCGATCAGCATCCAGCCGTCGGAGTTCGCCAAGTTCACCGTCATTCTCGCCTTCGCAAAGCTCAGCGTTCGCAATGAGAAGAAGATGAAGAAACTGCGCTCGACGCTCGACTTCAAGCAGAACTGGAAGTATCGGCTCAAGGTCGAGCTCTGGTACACCGTATTCCCGTACTGCGTGATACTTGCGGTCATTTGCGGATTGCTGGTTCTGGAGCCTCACGTCTCCGCATGCATCATCTTCATCTTCATCACGGGCGCGATGATGTTTCAGAGCGGCACGAAGATTCGCTATTTGCTGATACTGCTTGCACTTGTCGCGTTGGCGGGAATCTTCATGTACAAGACCGGGGTTCCCGGCGACTACGTCAAGCAGCGGGTCGTAGTATGGCAGGATCCGTGGAACACGGAGGATCCCGTCGTTGACAAGTGGGGCTATCAGACTCGGCAATCGCTGATCGCCGTCGGCTCGGGAGGTCTGATGGGACTCGGACTCGGGCAAAGCCGTCAGAAGCACCTGTACCTTCCGGAGGAGCACAACGACTTCATCTTCTCCATAGTCTGCGAGGAGCTCGGATTTGTCGGAGCGTTGCTGATCTTGTCGATGTTCGTGCTGCTGATTGTGCGCGGTTATTGGCTCGCCCTGCGGGCGAAGACGAAGTTCTCATCTCTGGTTATCGCGGGGATTACGACTCAGCTTGCGCTGCAAGTGTTCCTGAACGTCTCGGTTGTGACGAACCTGATACCGTGTACGGGAATCTCGCTGCCGTTCTTCAGTTACGGAGGCTCCGCGCTGCTGTGCCAGATGAGCGGAATGGGCATTATACTCGCGCTCTCGAAGCAACCCAACTAACGGGTAATGTCATAAATTTGTGTATTACTTCGTCTGCCTCCCTCGCTGTTTTTTTCATGCCTCACTTATGCAACGGTGGAGCAGTGAAAAACGATACAGCGTCGGTCGTTATCCTCGTACTACAACAAATTTCTAACAATACCAACTAAACGCGGCATTACTGTCACAAGTCGGAGGTTACAAGCCATGCGGTTTCTATTTGCGTGCGGAGGTTCCGGCGGACACGTCAATCCGGCGATCGCGATCGCGTCGGAGTTGCGCTCGCTGTTCCCGGACTGCGCGATCCTATTCGTCGGCGGCACAGGCAACGTTGAGACGGAAATCGTACCTCGCGCCGGGTTTACTCTTCGCACGATCGCGGTCGACAACCTGCGGCGCAGCATCTCGCCGAAGGCAATCGCCCACAATATACGCGCATCGTGGCTTACGGCGACGGGGCTGCTTAAATCGCGGCGGATTCTGCGGGAGTTCCGTCCGGACGCGGTAATCGGAACGGGCGGGTACGTGTGTTACCCCGTGCTGCGTTCCGCCGCGTCGATGGGGATTCCGACCGTACTCCACGAAAGCAACGTCATGCCGGGTTTGACGACGCGCATGTTGGAGCGTTGCGTGGACGCGATCTTACTCGGGTTCCCGGGTTGCGAGTCCCGCTACAAGTTACGCGGCAAGCTTGTAACAACGGGAACTCCGGTTCGTCATGGTTTCACGGCGATGGAATCTGCGCATGGAGCTCCGCTCGTGCTATCTACTTGGGGATCGCTGGGCGCGAAGTACATGAACGCTCAGATCCCGGAGTTCATGCGGCTTGCGGAGGCTGACGGCACGTTCCGCGCTCTCCACGCTGCCGGGACGAACTCTGATCTCCTGCCGTGCCGCTCCTCCAATACGGAGATCGTGCGTTATATCCACGACATGCCGACGCGAATGTCGGAAGCGTCGCTGGTTATTTGCCGCGCCGGAGCGATGACGCTCAGCGAGCTTGCAGCAAGCGGCACGCCCTCAATCCTCGTGCCCTCTGCGTTTGTCACTGCGAATCACCAGGAAGCTAACGCACGGGAGTTCGAGCGTCACGGCGCCGCCGTCGTAATCCTCGAGCGTGACGCAACCGCTCAAACGCTGTTCGACGCGGCGAAGCGGCTGCTCTCAGATCCCGAGTTACTGCGCCGCATGGGCGAGAGCGCGAAGGCACTCGACAATCCGGACGCCTCCGGCAAGATCGTCGGGGAGATCCTGCGTGCGTCGGAGTCCCGCCGCCGCACGTGATGCCGGACGAGATGCTTGACGGTAACCTCTCGCGTCCCGATGGCGCGAGAGGTTACTGCTAAGAACTGAATGCTATCGCTTCCGCGCAATCGTTTCGCTTGCGATCAGCAGTTACGAGGCTGACGGTCGCCGCAGTCGTATCCGGGAGTCGTATAGACGGGGATAACGCACGCGGGTCCTGTCGGACCGGTTGGTCCCGGATCGCCCGCAGGACCTTGCG
>JAITGH010000065.1 GCA_031280855.1 Oscillospiraceae bacterium
AGGAAAACATGACGAAACGAATCTACGGACGCGCCGAGTATCCCGGCAAGGTCACCGCGACCGCGCTCGTCGCGCCCAAGTACCTGCAAGGCTTCACGAACGTAAAGCCCGATCGCGGCTGCACGACGGAGCGCAACCATCCGCTGCGCAATGTGCCCTACACCGGGAAGGTGCTGTGTTTCTACTCGCCAAGAGGCTCCGGCGGGTTCCTGATGTACGGGTTCGGCGATAAGACTCCCGCCGCGTTCGTCCACACGAAAAGCAGTCCGCTGACCGTCGGGTGCATGGTGCAAGCTCACGTACCCGCAATGACGGACTTTGACGAGGATCCGATGCCGTACATCAAGACCGGCGACACTATCTTCGTCAACGCCGACGAGGGATTCATAGAGATCAGTAGTCAGGATTGAGTAGTCAGTAGCACGCAAACCCCGGCACTCCCCGTAACCCCCGTAACTAATTCCTATTTACTACATCTGTAACAGGAGAGCCAAATGAGCATACCTTACAAGACGTACCTAACCGAGAAGCAAATGCCGGACGCGTGGATGAACCTTCGCGCCGCGCTGAAGAACCCGCCCGCGCCGATGCTGCACCCCGGGACGCTGCAACCCGTAACCTTCGACGACGTCGCACCCGTATTCGTCGGGGAGCTGGCGAAGCAGGAGCTTTGCGACGATCCGTTCATCTCGATCCCCGGCGAGGTCATGGACTTCTACCGCATGATGCGCCCCTCCCCGCTTGTCAGAGCGTACTCGCTGGAGAAAGCGCTCGACACCCCCGCGAAGATCTACTACAAGTTCGAGGGCACCAATACCTCCGGAAGCCATAAGCTGAACTCCGCCGCGCCTCAGGCGTTCTTCGCCAAACAGCAGGGTCTGACGCATCTGACGACGGAGACCGGCGCGGGTCAATGGGGTACCGCGCTTAGCATGGCGTGCGCGTTCTACGGTATCGACCTGCGCGTATTCATGGTTAAGGTTTCCAGCGAGCAAAAGCCGTACCGCAAGGCGGTGATGGAGACGTACGGCGCGTCAGTCACGCCGTCGCCGAGCAGCACTACGGATGCGGGTAAGGCGGCGCTTGCGGAGAACCCGAACTCGCAAGGCTCACTGGGCAACGCGATCTCCGAGGCGCTTGAAGCCGCGATGAAGACGGAGAACTGCCGCTATGTGCTCGGCTCGGTACTGCAACACGTGGTACTGCACCAGAGCATAATCGGGCTGGAGACGAAGTCCGCGCTCGACATGCTTGGCGAGTACCCTGACGTGGTAATCGGCTGCGCGGGCGGCGGGTCGAACCTCGGCGGATTGATCTGCGCGTACGCGGCGGATAAGGTCGCGGGAACCTCAAACCCGCGCATTATCGCGGTCGAGCCCGCCAGCTGCCCGAGCCTTACTCGCGGACGATTCAACTACGACTTCGGCGACGTCGCCCGCACTACGCCGCTTATTAAGATGTATACGCTCGGCAGCGGATTCAAGCCGCACGCGAATCACGCCGGAGGTCTGCGCTATCACGGGATGAACCCGACGCTGTCGCAAATGTACCACGACGGGCTGATGGAGGCGGTCGCGTATCCGCAGCGCGATGTGTTCGACGCCGCCGTCCTATTCGCCCGTACCGAGGGGACTCTGCCCGCGCCGGAATCCTCGCACGCCATCAAAGGCGCGATTGACGAGGCGATCAAGTGCCGGGAGTCCGGAGTCTCCAAAACGATCCTATTCGGGCTGTCCGGTACCGGATACTTCGATATGCAGGCGTACCAAGACTACCGCTCCGGCTCGATGAGCGACTACGTCCCGACGGACGCGGATCTCGCCCCCGGGTTCGCCTCCCTGCCCTCCGTCGAGTAACGCCGGGGATACGCTTTGATAATGTATATATGTTTACGAAGGCCGGTTGTCAAACTTTTTTCAAAAAGTTTGACAACCGGCGTGACGCCGGCCCCATATTAGCCTCTACTGCCGATCTTAAGTTGCCTTCAGGGCAACTTAAGATCCCTCCGTAGAACACCGCACCCATAGTTAGTTTTCCGTAGAACACCGCACCCAATGTAAAAGTTTTTGTCAAACTTTTTTCAAAAAGTTTGCGTTCCCCAACCCCCGCGTCGTCTCAATACATATTATTAGAGCCCCTCGCGTCCCCGCGTTCCGCTAATCGTTGAGCATTCGTACGGAGTACGCCAGCCAGTCCATCTCTTGAATCTCCATGAGGGTGGGGACGACGCCGTCTTCGACTCGCTGGATTCCGAGGTCATCGGCGATCGGGCCTTCGAACGGGTGCAAGCCGCCGCTTTTCAGCAGATCGCGGAAGATTCGCAATAGCCGACCCGTGACTCCCAGTACGCTGTTCACCGGGAAGATGTCCATGATCCCGGTCTGGAATCCCCAGCCGAAGTGAACCGGGCTTCCAACACGCGTCACGTCCGAGAGGTGCAATCGCCCGAGCAGCGCGTCGCCGATCATCTTGTCGTAGAACGGCTCCCAATCGAGGGTCGCGGCGGCGAGGCTTTCCAGCGGAGCACCGTTCGACGCGAGACGGTACAGTTGCGCGTACACCTCCGGGAACGCCTTGCGGTCAAGCGGGTTGTCCGGCGAGTGCCGGCAGAACGCGACGTCCGCGCCGTGCCGTGCGAACTCTGCTCTGGCAAGGTCGTGCTCCGCCCAGTCGTTGATGCGGCTCATGGTGTACCCGAGCACCTCGCTGCGCGGGTTGATCAGCCGCGCTCCCAGCGCGAACGCGTTGATGTCGTAGACTGTGCGCTTGGAGAAAACTTTCGCCGACGACATGTAACCAAGCTTCCCGGTCTCGCTCTCCGCCGCCGACAGGATCCCGCATAGGAACGTCAAGTCATACATCTTGCAATAGTACGTGTGCAGGTTCTTACCGTCGTGCGGAGAATCGCAGTTGAGGACGACCGTTTCGGGGTGTTCGAGCGCGAAGCGCAGACTTAGCGTGCTCATAGTGGGCGATGTTGTGAACATCAAGTTCGGCTTAGACTTTGAGACCTCCGCAAGAGCGCGGTAAGCAAGCTCCCCGACGGTCGGCAGGTTCGTAATGCGCAGAACCTCCAGCCGATCGCCGTATTTGCGCTCGACCCGCTTGATTGCGAGGTCATGCTGAGCAGTCCAGATGTTCGATTCAGGCGTACCCGCGTACGCGACGGCGACGGAGATCTTGCCCGGCGCTCGGCTGAACAATCCCGGCCGCACGGAGTCCGTCGGCTGCGCGACTGATACGTCCAGCGTCCTGCGTCCGACGTCGCCGCCCGCGACCAGCAGCTGCCCCTTGAAGTTGCTCAGGTTGTGCCGTATGTCCTCCACCGTAACGTTGTACGGCAGCCCGAATACTCGGACGTACTCGACAAGCGCGTCGCCGGAGGTTAGACTGACGTCCTCCGTGACGACGGACTTGTACACCGCGCGGAACGTGCGCTGTACGCGGTTGATCAGCTCGCCGGGATCTCGCGACATATCCGGGTGCTCGTCAAGGAATCGCTCCACGCCGTGCGCAAGCTCCGTGAAGTACCCGCGCTTCGAGAACCACAGATCGTCGACGAACAGCCACTTGTCATAGTCGAGGAACTCATAGTAAATGGAGACCTCATCGTTCGATTCGTCACGCTCCGGAATGAACCGAGTCAACTGCGCGGTGACGCTTGCCGCGCCGACGGACTTGAGGATACTGACGCGCTTGTTGCCCTCTTGCACATAGTACTTGTTGAGGAACTGGAACGCGGTAATGGGCTCGCGTATGCCCTCCGTCAGTTGACTGCCGTAGACCTTTTGCCACTTGGAGGCGAACTCGGTATCGCTCTCAAGCAGCGGCATGAAGTTCCCGGCGAACGCGGAGGATCGCCCGGAGGTCTTCGTGCCCTTGATCGCGTCCAGCGGAATCTCATGGTACCCGAGGTTAAGCTCCCCGACGATCACGATCCTGTCAAGGCTTCGGTCAAGCGTAGGCAGATAGCCCCTTGATTCACCGTGTTCGGCGAGATACTTCCGCCCGGCTTTCCGAGCGGCAAGGTACGCCGCTCGACTCTCTTGGTCTGGCATGTGCCACCTCGAAGTTAGTATAGTAGTACCGGTAATTGGTAATTAGCGGAGACGACGATGGACGAGGGGTGCCGTGGTTCGCGAACCACTAATCCCCAATTGCCGGTAACCGATACGATAGGTAAGCGCGCACTTACGCCTGCGCCCCGATGCCTCACCCCGCTTACTTTTCTATTATACACTAACCCGAGTTCACAATCAAGACAAATTTTTGTACGAAATATTGAAAAAAGTGCTTGACAAGTGCTCGGATTTGTTGTATATTACAAGTGTGCTGAGCAACATGCACAAAAAATGGAGGTACATAACTGATGGATAGGGATACATCGCTTAAATGGGCGCCGGTATTCAGAGGGATCTCGATCATACTGATCCTGCTTACGTTCGCGAGCTGGTTGCTGCCGTATTTCAACTACGACGCCGACGATTTCGGTATCGACACTAGTAAGGGTCCGCTCCGATTCGTTCCGCAGGTCGCCGACGACCAAGAGTACGCCGTGCTTAGCGCACCGAAGTACTCCGCTTATGAGAAAGCCAACCTAGTTGACGAACTTACCGGCGAGTACAAGATCACGCTGCTGTTCGACCGCTCCGGGTTAGAGGAATTCGACCCCGAGATCATGTCCTACAGCGAATACCTGACTACTTACGTCTACGATACCGACGCGAAGGACTTCCTGAAAGTTGCCGAGACTTCCGTCGACGAAGCGACCGGTGATACCGTTGTAACCGAGAAGTCGCTGATGTTCTACACATCTCAGGACGTCATCCCGGACTCCGGCTCTGAGGACGCGCTCGCATACGAGGAGTACATCAAAGCCAACGTACTGGTAGGCACTACTCCGCAGTCTATACTCAAGTTCTCCTCCACGGATATCCCGCGTTATAACAGCAATGATGATGACTCCGCCAAACAGGCGTACGTTGCCGCGAACGTCATCGACACGAAGACCAACATGTACAAGATCCCGCTGCGTTTCCTCCCGGATGATTTGCCGCTGTTCCAAGGCGAAGTCGGCATGACCTATGGCGAGTACCTTAAACTGTACGTGTTCGACGCGGAGGCGAACAACGGCACGGGCGAGTTCCTCGTCGATATGAAGGTCGTCAATACGCTTTATCGCGGTAACGATACGCTTAAGACGCTCAACGGCAAGAACGAGGTTCACGATTACCCCGACAAGTACTCGCTCTGGCAGTTCGTCCTGCAAGCGTATAACTACCCGCAGATCTTGGTGCAGATGAACTATCACACCGCGTTGCAGGATGTCGAGTTCTATCGCCCGTATATCAAGCTCTCCGCCGAGGAGACCGAGGGCTATACTCCCGAGAAGATCCAAGAGATGCTGAACAACAAGGCGATCGGCATCCAGTCGAGCTATCACAAACGCTTCTACAACGAGGACGGTACTCCGATCGAGTTCCGCCGGATCAAGATCGCCAACATGGATCAAGATCTGATAAACATCCATCCCAGGTTTATCAAGATGTGGTTCATCGCGCCGACCCTTTGGCAGATCGCGTTCGGTATCGTCGGGCTGATCATGTGTTGGAAGAAGCGCGGGATCATGACGCAGGTCTTCCCGTTCATCTTCGGTATCATCGGGCTCATCGGGTACTTTGGGAACCGAGTGCTTAGCTATTACTCATACCCGGCGACATACTGGATTCAAATCGGCATGTGCGTGCTGGTGCTTGCCAACGCGATCATCGGGATCATAATCCAGGCGATGGAGATCAAATCCCGTCCCTCCGACTACTACCTGCCGATGGTATAGCCGACCCGGTAAATCGGTCTACAGCTCGAACGCGGATCCCACGGGGTTCGCGTTCGGGCTGTCTTTTTGCCCTCTCGCTGATCTCTGACTACTGCTATTATACCACACATTGGCGCAAAAGTCAAGTGTTATTTTGTGCCTACATAAAGTTTGTGCACCATGCACAATTTCGTGCGGCAACAACTCTGCGTGCTTGTGCATAGCGCACAAATCTTGCGCGACCGCAAGAAAAAGCTTGACAAATGCACCGTAGTGTGGTATAATAGGTGGTATTAACGGGACAGGGTTCGGCATGAAACAGGTTTTTGTGACAGTGTGACCGGCGAACACATAAGCGTTCGCCGTTTTGTCGCGATATAAATGTAGAAAGGGGGTAAAAAATTACAATTTATGCATATGTTTATAAAGCATATATGTTTACGATGGGTTAGGACAAAAACTTTTACATACTTCTCATAGATGGAAACTAAGGTGCCCTGATGGCACCTTAGTTTCAGAGGTAGCGGCTAATGCGGATCCGGCGTCACGCCGGACGGCGTTCTAGCTGCCGGACAGCATTTGCTTCGTCTGCTGGATTTTGGCGGCTTCCGCGGTTTCGGTCGGATACCAGCCTCTGGACTGCATACTCCGGAACAGCGAAGCTTGGATGCGGTGAGTATCGTCCAGCACGTTCAGGAACGCGTTGCGAAGCTGGTCGCTGCTGCACTCACCCGCCCACGTGTTACACGTCGAGGTCAGTTGCTTCTCCGCAATCAGCAAATCGCTGAGTATCTCTTTATCTGCGTATTGAGTAGCCTGTTGCATGTGAATCTCCTCCTTTAGTGCAGGAAGCCCAGCAAGGTTTGCGCGTGCTGCTGGTGCTTATCGGCGTACGTGTTAAGCTCGGACTTCAGCGCGCCGTCGGCGGCAAGCTCCGACATCTTGCGC
>JAITGH010000069.1 GCA_031280855.1 Oscillospiraceae bacterium
CGGACTTGCGCGTAATCTTATAGCTCATATGTATGCTCCTCTTTAGTAGGCATACCCTATTATACCACACTTTTGCCGGTTTGTCAAGTGTTTTTTTACGTGACGGGAACGCTTTGACAATGCATTGAGACGAACGCGGGACGCGAGGGTTAGTAACTCAAACTTTTTGAAAAAAGTCGCGTCCTAACTCCCGTAAACATATATATATTAAAACCCCCGTAATCACCGCTTGCAATCGGGACGGAAGTGTGGTATACTTGTACAAAAGCACTAAGAACGAACAAAGGAGTAACAATAATGGCAGTTCATGACAAAAAGGTCAGCATCGACGGCTCGATGTTCAAACGCGCCGGAGCGTGGTTCGGGGTATTCCAGCGCGGGAACGCGTACGGCGACGCGTCGCTGTACCTGGGCACTTGCCGAGGCATGGCCGCGCTCGCGCCCGAGCGCAATCGGCTTATCGGCATCATCCCGACCTATAACGGGAAGCGCGTCCCGTACACCGTGGAGGCGCGTCCGGCGGAACTTACCGTAGTCACGAAACGCGGGAACATCCGCTTCACGTTCGCCGACCTCAGCAAGCTGATGGCGGAGGGCGACGAGGGCATGGGGCTGCGGTTCGAAAAGACGATGGTGCAGCACGAATCCGTGCACCCCCGTAAGGACGGCGCGTGGGAGTGCCTGTTCCGTATGACGTGCGCGATGATCTTCAAAGGGCTGGACGGCTCGACCTTCGACTTCAACGACGGGAAGACTCCGTGGAAGCTTGAGGGCTTGACCAGCGGCGCGATCTACGGTCAGACCCGCCCCAACGCGAATGGCAAGTTCACCCTCGTTATGGAGGAGTCGCAGTTCTCCGGAGTCGTGCGCGACTCGTACCCCACGTTCGCGGAGGCGAAAGCGTCAATGCAAGCCGACTGGGACGCGTTCATCGAGGGTATGCCGTCGTTCAAACAACCGTACGAGGACTCCCGCGAGGCCGCCGAGTACGTGCTCTGGACGTTCCAAATCGGAGCGCAGGGAACGATTCGGTATCCGTTCATGGATTTCTTCGCAGGCATGATGGGCTCGCAATGGCAGATGTGCCAGAACGCGGTCGCGATGCAGGAGCACATCGGGCTGGCGCTCGATCTCATGCTGCACCCGCTTGACCGAATCGGCCCGGAGGGTCAGCTGCCCGACATGTACGACGACGTCACGTTCGAGTCGCTCATGATCAAGCCGCCGATGCACGGATGGGCGCTCAAGGACATCATGAAGCGGCACGACCTCCTTAAGGAATGCCCGCGTGATAAGCTGGAGCTTCTTTACACCGGACTGGGACGCTGGGCGAACTGGTTCATGACGATCCGAGACGAGGACGGCGACGGGCTGCCCTGCGTCGTACACAGCGATGAGACCGGGCTTGACGATTGCTCGCTCTTCGTGGATCATCTGGTTGTCACTACGCCGGATATATGCGCGTACCTCGTACTGCTGTTCGAGGCGATTGGCGATCTCGCGAAGCTGCTTGCTAAGCCGGAGGCGGAGTCCGCCGACTGGTACTCGCGTGCGACCGAGTTGACGAAGCGCATTATCGACGAGCTTTGGGACGGTGAGCGATTCGTCGGACTGGTTCCCGACACGCGGGAGAAACTCGTCTCCGGCTCCATCGTGCATTACTTACCGGCGGTGCTGGGCAATCGACTGCCGAAGGAGATTATCAACAAGCTGGCGGACGACCTGTCGGATTCGACTCGGTTCCTTACCGAGTGGGGGCTTGCGTCCGAGGCTCTGGACAGCGATATGCACACGTCGGCAGGATTCGGGCGCGGCTGCGTTATTCCGCCCGCCATGCTGTACATCTGCACCGGACTATGGGAGACCGAACGCCGCGATACCGCCGCCATGTTCGCGGAGCGTTATTGCAACGGGCTGATAAATGCGCGATTCGCGTTCTTCCTGAATGCGCGTAACGGCATGGGGCTGTACAACGCCAGCAGCTGGTCGTGCTGCGCCTACGCAATCCTTGCAAGGATGCTGAGCGAGTAAGCCATTCCGTGATTAGACGAATCTTGACGCTGCTTATCGCCGCTGCGATGCTGCTGACGATATTACCGGGTTGCGAGTACGGCGCCGTAACGGAAACCGTTGCGCCGAACTCGCCGTCTGCGGTGAGGACTCCGCCGCCGCCGGCTCTGACGGAGTCCGCGCCGCCGATCCCGGCGGAGCTTCCTCACACCGGCGATCGCCTCGCCGTCAACGCCTATGGCACTCGCAAGTACGCGATGAACGGGAATCGACCGCGAGCCGCGTACGACTACGACCTGCCGCTTACCTCCGGGCTGACCGTGTTCACCATGCTTGCGCCGTCACCGCCGTACGGCTTAAGCGACGGCGACGCCGGCGGCTACCGCGCTCTCCTGCGTGACTCCACCGGAGTGAAGCTCGACTACGCGCTATTCAGCGGCGGCGAGTTATCGCGGGAGCTTGCGACGGCGGTCGCGGCGGCAAGCGTGCCCGACATCGTTTCCGGCGGCTACGGCGTCAACCTCGACCGTCTCATGTCCGACGGACTTACGCTGGATTTACGCAAGTACGAGGCCTACATGCCGAACTACCTTTACCAGTTTACGAGGTTCGACGACGACCCGCAACTGCTGACCACGATCTACTCCAACGGCGGCGCGATCCCCGCGTTCGTCGGATTGCTGGAAAATTACGCTACTCCGTACGCGTACATGTTCCGAACCGACATGCTGTCGCGGGTCGGGATCTCGTACGCGGAGATCAACACGTACAACGAGATCTATGACGCGCTGACGCGGCTGAAGGTCGAGTTCGGCGATGCGCGCATGGAACTTGCGGATACCGTTGAACGCGTGAACGGCGTATTCCTTGGCGGCATGAATACCGGAGCGGTGATCTCTGCCGATGCGCTGCCGTCACTGCGGGTTGAGGACGGCGCGGTCGCGCTTACTACGACTCGGGAGATCGACCGTCAGGCACTGATCATGCTTAACGCGTGGCAGCGCGACGGGTTACTCAACGTTCCGCTTCGCGTGGGCGAGGGAGCGGAGCGCGGTACGGTCGTGTTCGCGCCGATGGCGACGCAAGCGATAAACGACGCGGTGCCCGACGATCCTCGCGCCGTATGGGACTCCGGCGGAGTATTCGGGCTTACGGAAGACTTCGAATACCGCTATGCGCGGTCACTGCGCCCGTGGGCGGTCGGAGGCGCGGTTTGGGCGATTAGCGCGGCGTGCGCCAACGTTCCGTTAATCGTCACCTACGCCGACTATCTGTACAGTCCTGCCGGATCGTTCAACGCGTCGTACGGCGTTGAGGGCGTAACGTTCAACTTCAACTCTCGCGGGGAGGTGCGGTTAACCGAGCTTGCCGCCGACGCCCCGTGGACGCAGCTGTCGCAGCTTGCCGCCAACCCGCTGACGGACGTCGGAATTACCGACTTCCTCAGAACCACGTACTCCGTCAAGGGAGCGCGCTTGCAGCGACTGTATCGAAGTCTCGCCGTTCCGGACTACGGCACCGGAATGGACTATCCGCACGCCGCGTTGAACTCGCTCACTCCGGAGCAAACCGCAGAACTAACCGAAACGTCGGCTGATCTCGCGGCGTTCATCGCGGACTCCTACTTCGCGTTTATCGACGGCTCACGCTCGCTCGAGACGTGGGACGACTATACCGCTCAGCTTGCGGAACTCGGGCTATTGCGCATAGAGGCGCTCTACCAATCCGCTCCGGGGAATAGTGGAACGAGGAATTAGGGGAGCGCAACCCATGCGTGTGCACTCGGTTTCCGTCCTGCTAGCCACTATTCCCAAGCACGAACGAGCCCGTGCGGTACTCCGTAAGCTGGACGACGCTTAGGTAGGCGGAACGTACGGCGACGTCGCTACCCGTAAGATTGACGACGCCGATCTTGACGTCCGGCGGCAATCGCTTTACAAGCGTTGCGCTGACGCGTTCACCGACGAACTCCGCAATTGGCGAGTCGATTCCGCTCGATGTGATCCCGAGTTTCACGGACTTCCCGGCCGCGCTTACGTCAAGGCATATCAGGTAAAGCCCGGGTTGAGTGACGATGATCCCGCCGGGCTCGAACGCCGCGTTCAGCATATCTCCGACTCCGGAGAAGCGGAGCGGCTCCCCGGGGCGAATCGTGAGCTCTTCATCGGATATGTATGCGCTGCCCGCAGACATTTGCTCATACTGCGGTATGTAGACGCTTCTCATAGATACAGTACCCCCGTTGCTGTTATACGCTATTCTATGATCGGCACACGCCCTTGGTTACACTGTGGTAAGCGTGAACACGAACTCCGTCACGCGGTCTTCGGAATTCGCATAGATCGTCTCACCGTATCCGTCGAGGATAGACTTCGCGATGTGCAGTCCGAGTCCGAGCCCGTCCTTGTCGATACTGCGTGAACGGTCGGACTTGTGGAATCGATCGAATATATACGGCAAATCGTCAGGCGGGATCGGTTCACCGATGTCCCGTACGGAGACGTACGCCTTGCCGCCGGTCTTCCAAACCCGCACGGTCAGCGTTCCGCCGGGATCCGCGAACTTAACCGCGTTGTCCGTGACGTTATACAGCACCTGCGCGATCGCGTCCTCCTCGCCCGCGACGGTCAGCGGTTCCTCCGGCAGTACGGCCTCCACCGTCAGTTGCTTCGCGGTTATCTTACCCTCAAGCGTGAAGAGTGCGCGGCGAGTCAGCTCGTTCACGTCGAACGTCGACGCGCTCTTCTTCAGCGGATTCATCACCTGATATCGCGTGATCTCCAACATTCGCTGTACAAGTCTTGAGAGTCTGTTGACCTCGTCCTTGATCGCGACGAGATATCGCGGCTGCTTGCTTACCGGGATTGTACCGTCAAGCAACGCCTCCGCGAACCCGGCGATCGAGGTTATCGGAGTTTTCAGCTCGTGCGAGACATTCGCGATGAAGTCGCGGCGGGTTTGCTCCGAAACTTCCAGAGTCTTCACCATGCGCTCAACGGGCGCGATCTGCCGCCGCGTCAGCGGGAACGTTATCAACGCCGCGACCAACATCGCGAACATTGCGATGAACAGAAACGTTCGCGTGAACGACTTCCAAAGAAGCGGAGTCCGCTCCTTTGAGGCGATAATTACGCAGTCGTCATCGAAGACCGAGAACCGCACGTTGCGTGACGAGTCGAAGTCCCCGAAGTTCAACGCGTTCAAGTCGACGGTTTTCCCGATATCGGCGCATTGCAGATCCTCGTCGGAGCAGTTGACGACAACGCCGTCGCGGTCAACGACGATGATGTGAGTCTGGCTCGCTCGAGCGATACTGATGAGCATAAGCTTGAGCGCGATATCGTCGGCGGCTCCGCCCTCCGCAATGATGTTACGCGCATTAGCGGCGGCGGTATCGGCGGCCGCGGTTACGGTGTCGCTATTTTGCGCGTCAAACAGCACAAAGCTGAGCGTCATGAATGCGCCCCCAAGTACGATCAGCGTGAACAGCGTCACGCCCGTGATTACGAAGAAAGTGTTACGGAACAGATGCTTCATCGTGGTTACGGGCTAGTCCTCGCCGTTGCCGACGATTTCGAACTTGTATCCGACGCCCCACACCGTTTTCAGCGTCCAGCGTTCGCTTACGCCCTCGAGCTTCTCGCGCAGCCGCTTTATATGTACGTCCACCGTTCGGCTGTCGCCGAAGTAGTCGAAGCCCCAAACTTCGTCCAGCAGCTGATTCCGCGTGAACACTCGGTTCGGAGCGGACGCGAGATGATACAGCAGCTCCAGTTCCTTCGGCGGCGTATCGATCTTCTTCCCGTTAACAATTAGCTCATACGCGTCCAGGTTAACCATAAGGTTATCGAAGTTTGCGATACGGCTTGGGGAGTGCATCGCGGACACGGGGATCTCGTACCGGCGAAGTACGGCGTGAACCCTCGCCACGACTTCCTTCGGCACGAACGGCTTCGTCACGTAGTCGTCTGCTCCGGCCTCGAGCGCGTACACTTTGTCGTACGTCTCGCCTTTCGCTGTAAGCATAATCGTCGGGACGCGATTGCCCTCATCGCGAAGCCGCTTGAGCACCTGTACTCCGTCCATGCGCGGCAGCATGATGTCAAGCAGCAGTATATCGGGTTCCATCTCTCGCGCTACTTCCAGTCCGGCGCGGCCGTCCTCCGCGATTCGAACGCTGAACCCGTCCTTTTCAAGGTAGAGCTGCAGCAGTTCCGCGATATTACCCTCGTCCTCCACGATGAGAGCTTTCTTGCTCATTTGCGTGTCCTCCAAGTATGTTACAAATTCGTAAAGTTTTCACTATAGACGGCCAATGTCCGCTCACACCGGCCTATTTGACATTTTACCCTAAAAACGTCCGCTTGTCAAGCCTAACATTGTAAACATTTATGAGCGAGTGTACGCGGGGAACGTCTGACAATGCATGTATGTTTACGTGGGCTTGGAACGCAAACTTTTTTCAACCAGCGTGACGCCGGACCCATATTTGCCTTACCACCGATCTTAAGTTGCCTTAAGGGCAACTTAAGATCCCTCCGTTGACGCTTTAGGCTAAAATGTAAAAGTTTTTGTCAAACTTTTTTCAAAAAGTTTGCGTCCCAACTCCCGTAACGTCCCAATACATAACCCAACCCCCCGCGTACATACATTGTCAAAACGTACCCCATGCATACTCGAGGGGAAGTGCGCGTACACTTTAGCATGGGGGCAGCGACAATGCGAACGCTGAAGGACGTACCGGTGGGGGAGCGCGTTACGGTTACCGCCGTCCGAGGTTCCGGCGCGGTACGGCGCAGGATTATGGATATGGGCATTACGAGGGGAACGCGGATCTACGTCCGCAACTGCGCTCCGCTCGGCGATCCGATCGAGCTGGTCGTTCGAGGCTACTCGCTGACGATTCGCCGCTCGGACGCGGCGATGGTCGCCGTCGAGGGCACTCGCCTCACGACCCACACATAAGAACATACTCGGAGGATACATACAGTGGCAGTCACAATCGCATTGGTGGGTAACCCAAATTCCGGTAAGACTACGCTGTTCAACGCGCTTACCGGGTCGAGGCAGTTTGTCGGGAACTGGCCGGGCGTTACCGTCGAAAAGAAAGAGGGCTTGCTGAAAGGCTATGCGGACGTTACGATTGTCGATCTGCCGGGGGTTTACTCGCTGTCGCCGTATACTCCGGAAGAGGTCATCGCACGTCGTTTCATTCTTGAGGAGCGTCCCGACGCGATTCTCAACATCATCGACGGCTCGAACCCGGAGCGGAATCTGTACCTTACGACGCAGATCCTCGAGTTAGGCATACCTGTCGTCTGCGCCGTGAACATGCTGGACGTGCTTGAGAAACGCGGCGACAAGCTCGAGCTTTCGCGGCTTAGCACCGCGCTTGGCTGCCCGTGTATCGCGATCTCCGCGCTGCGCAGTGTTAACGTACGCAGCGCGGCCGACCTCGCGGTGCAGTGCGCGAGTCCCGCGCCTCCGGACAAGCGCTCCGGGGTGCTCAACCCTCCCGTAAGCTTCAACGCGATTACCGAGCGAGCGATTGCCGAGCTTCAGGCATTGCTGCCGTACCCGCAGGAGCGCGGTAACCGGCGCTTCAACGCGATCAAGCTGTTCGAGCGCGATGAGATCGCGCTGGCGCGTCTATCGGCGGCAAGCACGTTGGAGCTTGAGCGAATCGTCGCGCTTGCAGAGTCAGAGCTACACGACGACTCCGAGAGCATAATCGCAAACGGTCGCTACGAGTTCGTTGAGCGCACGGTTGCGAAATGCCTGGCACGGCATCGGCCGGGAACCTCGGCAACCGAGCGAATCGACCGCATCGTGCTTAATCGTGTTGCGGCGTTGCCGATATTTGCGGCGGTCATCTTTGCGGTGTACTATGTTTCCGTAAGCACGGTCGGCGCGATGGTTACAAGTTGGACAGGCACGGTGCTGTTCGGCAGTATTGTGCCCGAGGTAATCGGGGGACTGCTGGACTCCGCGATGGCGGCCGACTGGCAGCGAGGTCTGATCCTTGACGGAATCGTCGCGGGCGCGGGCACCGTTCTGGGTTTCGTACCGCAACTGCTGATACTGTTCTTCATGCTCGCATTTCTGGAGTCGTGCGGCTATATGGCTCGAATCGCGTTCATCTTGGATCGGCTGTTCCGAAGTTTCGGGCTAAGCGGTAAAAGCTTCATACCGTTCGTCATCGGGACAGGCTGCGGAGTCCCCGGAATCATGGCTTCGCGCACTATCGAGAGCGAGTCCGACCGCCGCATGACGATCATCACGACGACGTTTATGCCGTGCGGAGCCAAACTTCCGGTGATCGCGCTTTTCGCGGGTGCGCTGTTTCAGGGCTCGGGACTCGTCGCCTTAAACGCATACGCGATCGGAATCGCGGCCATTCTCATCTCCGGGCTGATTCTCAGACGCTTCAAGCTGTTTCGCGGCGAGATTTCGCCGTTCGTCATGGAACTTCCGGAGTACCGCTTGCCGACGCTCGCGAACCTGCTGCGCTCGACATGGGAGCGCGGCTTGAGCTTCATCAAGAAGGCGGGTACCCTGATCTTGCTTAGCTCCATAGCGGTATGGTTTCTGTCAAGTTTTGGCATCGTAGGCGGAGGGTTGCGTATGCTGCACGCTGATGAGATCTCGCGGAGTTTCCTTGCGACAATCGGCGGTATGCTGTCGTGGGTGTTCATACCGCTGGGATTCGGAACGTGGCAGTCCACCGTCGCGGTCATTACGGGACTGCTTGCGAAAGAGAATATCGTCGCGACGCTCGGAGTACTGTACGGAGCAGGAGGGATGCAGACAGCGTTCAGCCCGGCAGTCGGGCTGGCGTTCCTGTACTTCAATCTGCTGTGTCCGCCATGCTGCGCGGCAATCGGCGCGATTCGGCGCGAGATGAACAGTGCGCGTTGGACTACGTTCGCGCTTGCGTATCAGCTTTGCTTCGCGTACGCGGCCGCACTGCTGATTCGCATTGCCGTGACGCTGATATTCGCCTGACGCAACTCAGGCGTTAGGGTACGGGAGCGACGGAGGCCGCGCCCCCGTCCGCTATTTTACGTCGTCTAATCGAACTCGCGCACCACGTCGCCCAAGTAGTACGAGCTTCGCGTCGCGACGCCCTTCAACACCCACGGAGCCGCGCCCTCGCGAGCCGCCCGAGCGTTCCGCACCGCCAGCGCGTAGATCGGCTCGCGCTTCTGAGTCTCCAGCTCCAGCGGG
>JAITGH010000086.1 GCA_031280855.1 Oscillospiraceae bacterium
AACGTATTCACCGCGATCGCGCCGACCGGGTCAAGCGTTGGCTCTACCGGGGCGAACGGAATCGCAAGCACGAAGAGCGGACTGTTCTCAACTGTGATCAGCGCATTCTCAAGCTATGAGAAGAACTTCCGGTTCGACGCGCTGTCGAACGTCACGGATCAGCTGAACAAGCAGATCAAGCGCGTCGGCGAGCTTGAGGACAAGATCGTCACCCTGTCGGAGAGTTATTACAAGAAGTTCGCCGCGATGGAAAGCGCAGTCGCGAAGCTGCAGGAGCAGCAAAGCTCGATCGCCGGATTGCTATCGGCATCATCGAAGTAAGCGTCTGACCTAACGGTCATATAAAAGGAGAGATATAACATATGGTTGCAAGACAGACAGACTCAGTAGCGGCGTACCGCCGAAACTCAATCATGACGGCAAACCCGATGGAACTGGTAATCATGCTGTTCGACGGGATTCGCAGAGACCTGCTTCAGGCGAAAGCCTTGTTACAGCGCACTCAACTTGAAGCCGCACACGCGAAGCTTATCAATGCGCAGGAAATCGTTACGGAGCTGCTAAACTCGCTCGACCTCAAACTCGACCTCGCGCAGGAGATCGTCCCGATCTATGACTTCATCTACAACGAACTCGTCGCGATCAACATCACGAAGGACGCCGAGCGAATCGACCCGCTGATGGAATTGGTCACGGAATGGCGAGAGATCTGGCAAAGCGTCGCGAACGCTGTCAGAATGGAGAACTAACAATGACTGAACGCATCGTCGAACTATCCGACAGTATACTCGGACTGACGAAAGAGCAAGGCATCCGACTTGCCGAGAATGACTTCGACGGAGTCAACATCATCCTCAATCTGCGTGACTCCATGATCGCGGAGCTTAGCTCACTATTGCGCGTCGGGTTCATGCCCGAAAGCGTTAGGCGCACATTGGAGCGTGCGCTCGACATCGGCGAGGCGCAAAGCAAAACGCTTGCGGAGAAACGCGCCGAGCTTTCACTGGAGTTCGTGAACATGAAGCGGAGCATCGCGTCGGTGGGCGCGTATGAGCTCAGCAGTGTTGGCACGGTTACCGTGGTTGGCTCGATGTACGACGTTCGGACGTAAGCGCAATCGGCGCGGCGTCAACTTGATCAACGGTATAACTTAGAATTTTGCGTTGGGTTACTCCTTTCTTAATACTTCGGGGCAGTTCGAACAGAGCCGCCCCACTTTTTTACGCTTGACTAACGGCGTGATTTGCGGTAGAATATAGACACACAGAACGGAGGTACGCGAAATGAACGTCGAGCCACTCGGCAAGATCTACGACATACAAGGCTTCTCGGTGCAGGACGGCCCCGGAGTTCGCACGACAGTCTTCCTTAAGGGGTGTCCGCTGCGATGCCCGTGGTGCCATAGCCCGGAGTCTCAACGGTTCGAGACGGAGCTTAACTGGATGAGCATACGCTGCCTGGGGCTTGAATCTTGCGGGCTGTGCCTCGACGCGTGCCCTCACGGTTGCATAAGCCGGGGCGAGTCTACGGTGAACGCGGTCGGCGAGCCGATAGCGTACCCCTCGGTTGACAAGTCGCAGTGCGACGAGTGCGGCAAGTGCGCGACCGCATGTAAGGCGACCGCGCTTTACATGTGCGGCTCCGACATGACGATTGCGGAGGTCATGCGGCGGCTGACTCGCGATAAGCCGTTCTTCGACACTTCCGGCGGCGGAGTGACCGTCTCCGGCGGCGAATGCCTCTCGCAACCCGAGTTCACCACCGAGCTATTGCGGCAGTGTAAAGCCGCAGGGATTCACACCGCCGTCGACACTACCGGATTCGTACCGTGGAGCGTCGTACTGCGCGTTATGCCGCTAACCGATTTGTTCCTGTACGATCTCAAATGCATGGACAGCGAGCTTCACAAACAAGTTATCGGTACGCCGAACGAACTGATACTCGACAACGCAAGGAAGATCGGCGAGAGCGGCGGCAAACTGTGGATCCGTATCCCGACTCTGCCGATGTTCAACGACTCCGAGGCGCATTTCCAAAGATACGGTGAGTTCCTCGCCGCCATTCGGGACGCAGTCGTAATGGTGCAACTGTTGCCGTATCACAAGATGGGGCTCTCGAAGTACGACCGTTTGCTGACTCGCAAGCCTGTGTTCGTTGCGGAACCTCCGTCGGACGCGGTAATGGAGGCTCGCAAGTCGCAGCTGGAGTCGCTCGGTTTACCCGTGCGGATCCACTAGCGTCGCCGCTCGACGGCGCGACCGCTCGACGGCGCGTGCGACCGGGAATCCCCCGCGATACACGCGATTCCGCCGCACTCACGCAAGCTCTGCAACGATACCGCGAAGCTCCGACAGCGAGAGCGCTTTCGCGACTCGCAGCTTGAGCCGCACGGCTCCGGGCACGCCCTTCAGGTACCACGCGAAATACTTACGCGCCTCAAGGCACGCGGTACGCTCACCCTTGAGCTCGGCGGAGCGCTCCACCTGCGCCATCGCGGTCGACAGCCGCTCCGGAATCGCGGGCGGCGCACCGTCGAACGCCCACGGGTTCCCCATCGCGGCTCGGCCGATCATCGCGAAGTCCGCGTCGGTCTCCGCCATCACGCGCTCCGCATGTTCTATGCCGGTAATATCGCCGTTCACAATCACCGGGATACACACGGCAAGCTTAACCGCTCGCACCACATCGCGGTGCGCCGCTCCGGAGTAGAGCTGCGCTCGAGTGCGGCCGTGAACCGCGACGGCCTGCACGCCCGCGGCTTCGCACGCTCGAGCCAACTCCGCCGCATTCACATCGGACTGATCCCACCCGGCGCGCATTTTTACGGTAACCGCAGCGTTAGAGCCGACCGCGCCGACGACTGCGGCGGCGATGCGCTCGGCAAGCGGAAGATCCCGCATCAGCGCGGCTCCATCGCCGTTACGCACGATCTTAGGAGTCGGGCAACCCATGTTGATGTCGATGAACTCCGGGCTGACAAGCTCGAGCACCTTACACGCGGCGTCCACCATAATCGCGGGATCGTGCCCGAAGATTTGCACCGCGTACGGGTACTCCCCTGCACCACGCGGGAGTAACGTGCGGCTCTTCGCGTCTTGGTAGACCAGCGCGTTCGCGCTGACCATCTCGGAGCACGTCAGCGCGGCTCCGTGCGACTTGCAAATCTCTCGAAACGCGATGTCGGTGACACCTGCCATCGGTGCAAGCATAACCCTCGAGTTCAGCGTAACCCCCGCAATCGTCGCTGCGCTAGTT
>JAITGH010000108.1 GCA_031280855.1 Oscillospiraceae bacterium
TCGGGCACATGCGTCCAACGCGGCTCGACCCGGGCGCGGAGCTATCCGCCGGTGACGTCGGCTACTTCACCGCCAGCATCAAGAACGTCGAGGACGCGCAACCCGGCGATACGGTGACCGACTCCGCCGCGCCCGCGTTGGAGCCGCTGCCCGGCTACCGCCCGGCGCGCCCGATGGTGTTCAGCGGTATCTACCCCGCCGACGGCGCGAAGTACCCCGATCTCCGCGACGCGCTCGAGAAACTCAAGCTCAACGACGCCGCGCTCAGCTACTCGCCGGAGACCTCCGCCGCGCTCGGATTCGGGTTCCGTTGCGGATTCCTCGGACTGCTGCATATGGAGGTCGTCAGCGAACGACTGGAGCGCGAGTATAACCTCGACCTCATCACCACTGCGCCCAGCGTCGTCCACAAAGTCGTGCTCAACGATGGCTCCGTACTCATGATCGACAACCCGCTGAACTACCCCGATCCGTCCTCCATCAGCCACTCCGAGGAACCGTTCGTCAAGGCTTCGATTCTCGTTCCTCCCGACTATATCGGCAACATCATGGAGCTTTGCCAGGATCGGCGCGGCGAGTTACTCGACCAAATCTACCTCGACGGCGGACGCGTCGACCTTCGCTACCTGTTGCCGCTTAACGAGATTATCTACGACTTCTTCGACGCGCTCAAATCCCGCAGTAAGGGCTACGCCTCGCTCGACTATGACTTCTTCGAGTATCGGCAGTCCGACCTCGTCAAGCTTGACGTCTTGCTAAACGGCGAACCCGTCGACGCGCTGAGCTTCATCGTACACAGGGATAAGGCGTACCCGCGAGCGCGGCGTATCGCCGAAAAACTCAAGGAGCACATTCCGCGCCAAATGTTCGAGATCCCCGTGCAGGCCGCGATCGGCGGTAAGGTCATCGCTCGCGAAACGATCCGAGCACTGCGCAAGGACGTGCTTGCGAAGTGCTACGGCGGCGATATAACTCGGAAGAAGAAGCTGTTGGAGAAGCAGAAAGAGGGCAAGAAGAAGATGCGAAGCCTCGGCAGCGTTACCGTTCCGCAGGAAGCGTTCATGGCAGTCTTGAGGCTCGACGAGTAGCGCTCGCCGAGCCTCGGGCAACCCGCGCTACAGCAGTTCGCCGTAGCGATGCACAAATATCTTCTTGAACACGGTCGCCAGTACCATGTACAACAGTACCGTGCCGCCAAGCCATGCGAAATAGATCGTCGGTAACGCCGCCAGCCCGATCGCCGCGCCTATCGGCGTGAACGGGATCACCGTCAGCACCGCGATCCCAACCGCAGTAAGCAATGTCACAGGCGCGGACGCTCGGCTTTGCACGAACGGCAGTTTCGGCGTGCGGATCATGTGGATTACCAGAGTCTGGCTCCACATCGACTCCACGAACCATCCCGCTTGGAATACTGAGACGAACAACGCCTGAGCCGCAGGATCCGTCAATTGATGGTACAGCTGTCCGCCCACCACCATCGGGCATACCACGAAGTACATCAGCGCGTACGTCGTTATATCGAATACCGAGCTTGTCGGGCCGAGCCAAATCATGAACTTGCTGATCGACGACGCGTCCCACTTCCGCGGCACCCGCAGGTACTCGCGGTCTACGTTGTCCCACGGGATCGCGATACACGCCAGGTCATAGATCAGGTTAAGCAGCAGCAGGTGCAGCGGCAGCATCGGCAAGAACGGCAGGAACGCGCTCGCCACCAGTACCGAGAACATATTCCCGAAGTTCGAGCTCGCCGTCATCTTGATATACTTGATGATGTTCGCATAGATCTTGCGACCCTCCAGTACTCCGCGCTCCAGCACCATCAGGTCTTTCTCCAGCAGTATGATATTGGCGGACTCCTTTGCGATGTCGACTGCGGTATCGACGGAGATCCCGACGTCCGACGCTCGCATTGCCGCCGCGTCGTTGATCCCGTCGCCCATATAACCGACGGTGTGACCGTTCTCCCGCAATGTCGCAACGACCCGAGCTTTCTGGTTTGGGGAGAGCTTCGCGAAGACGTGAGTACGCTCTACCGCTTGTTTAAGCTCATCGTCCGCCATCGCCTCCACGTCCGCGCCGAGCAGGATATTCTCCGCATTCAGTCCGACCTGCTTGCACACACTGCGCGTCACCGCGTCGTTATCGCCGGTCAGCACCATCACGGAGACTCCGCACTCATGTAGCGCGGAGATTGCCGCCGCCGCGCTCTCCTTCGGCGGGTCGAGGAACGCAAGATAGCCGATCAGCACCATATCGCTCTCGTCCGCTACGGAGAACGCGCCCGCAGGCGACGGGTTCGTCTTCTGCGCGACGCCCAGCACTCTCAACCCGTCCGAGTTATAATCGCCGCAAGTCTCCAGAACCCCGCGCCGGATCTCGTCCGTCATCGGCTCGATCTTGCCGTCGATGTCCGCGAATGACGAGATCGCGATCATCTCTTCGATCGCGCCCTTCGTGATCATCTGGGTCTTGCCCTTGCTATCCGTAACCACGACGCTCATTCGCCGCCTCGCGAAGTCGAACGGGATCTCGTCAATCTTCGTATACTCGTCCTCGCGCTCGATCACGCCAAGCTCGCGAGTGCGCTCGATTATCGAGATGTCCATTAGGTTCTTCAACCCGGTCTGGTAATAGCTGTTAAGGAACGCGTGGCGCAACACGCGGTCGTCATCGTTCCCGCGTATGTCGAGATGGTATTCGAGGATAATCTTATCCTGAGTAAGCGTACCGGTTTTGTCGGTGCACAGGATATCCATCGCGCCGAGGTTCTGGATCGAGTTCAACTCCTTCACGATCACTTTCCGGCGAGACATAGATACCGCGCCCTTCGCAAGGTTCGCCGATACGATCATCGGCAGCATCTCCGGAGTCATGCCTACCGCTACAGACAGCGCGAACAAGAACGCCTGTAACCAGTCGCCCTTCGTGAACCCGTTCACCAGCAGGACGAACGGCACCATCACCAGCATGAAGCGGATCAGCACCCACGATACCGAGCTTATCCCCTTCTCGAAGCTCGTCGGCGGAGTCTTCTCTTGAAGCCGTCCCGCGATCTCGCCGAGCGCGGTATCGTCGCCCACCGCGATCACTATCGCCGTCGCGGAGCCCGAAACCACCGTACTTCCCATGAACGCAAGGTTGTTCAAGTCAAGCGGATTCGTGAACTTACCCACGGCTTCGGCCGCGAACTTCTCCACGGGTTCACTCTCACCCGTCAGCGACGACTGACTGATGAACAGGTCTTTCGCACGCATGATTCGGATGTCGGCGGGAATGATGTCCCCGGCGGCGAGCCGCACTACGTCGCCCACGACGATCTCGTCAAGCGGTATCTCGACTTGCTCCGCGTCGTCGCTGTCCTCATCTTCGCGCCGCATGACGGCGGCGGTCGTCGCAACCATCTCACCAAGTTTCTCCGCCGCGTTGCCGCTTCGAATCTCTTGAATGAACCGCAGCAGCCCGCTGATTATCACCATCGACATGACGATAATCACCGCCAGCGGATCCTTCTGCCCCTGCGCGGGTACCACCACATCCGTAACGAACGAGATCGCCGCCAGCGCGAACAGCACGACCGTGAACGGATTCACGAACGCGTCCCACGCCCGATGCAACAGCGAGTCCTGCGTCTTCCGAGTTATGACGTTCTCCCCGTATTGGTCGCGCATTTCCTCGACTTTGTCAGGATCGTAGCCGCCGTCGGCGTTATCGTACTGGATCATCAGCGTCTCCGGCTTTTTAAGCGCAGAGCTTAACAAACGCCGACGCGCCCGCTCCTGCTTCGTCAGTGCGGGCTGATTCGCTTTCTTCGCGAACAGTGCCATTTCCGTGCCCTCCTAAGAGTAGGATTTCTTGCACCGCCGAAGCGGCGTGACGCGGAATACGGCACGTCTTGGCTACCGTCGCCTCTCGTGTGAGCCGCGACGCGAATCGGCACCGTATGTAACTCCGCGCCTTCGCGGTATACTACCGGACTCCACTTACGACTCACCTCCATTTTGAGCATCGTTACTGCGATAACCGCCGCACTTTCGCCTATCGGGCAGCGTCACGGTATCACAACTAGATTAGTATACACAAACTTTTCGCCTTTGTCAAGCTTTTTTTCGCTCTATCCGCAAATTAGCGCATACCCGAGCCGATTCCCCGGAAGCCCAACCTGAGTTCCCGGGGAATCCGCCGCCTTACGCTTAATCTTGCGCGCTTAACCCTGCGCCGGAGTAAGCTCCGTCTGTCCAACGTAGTGGTCGCGGTCGCTCGATACGTTCTCATACCGCACCCGCGCATAGCCGTCAAGCTCGATATCGATGTCGAAGTGATCGTTCTTCGGGAGATCTTCGACCTCCCAGTCGCCGAAGTAGTTCGTCACAGTCTCCCACTTCGACCCGCACTCCCTACAAGTCAGCGTAACCTTCGCGCCGATCGCAACCTCGTCAAGTCCCTTCGGCAAGTACACCGTTCCCGCAAGGTAGATCCCGGGCACGTTCAAGTGTACGACGTTCGTCTCGCGATTCGCAAGTTCCTCAAGCTGCGTCACCTTGTTCGCGGCGATCGCCTTGCTGATCTCACTGTTCGGATCGTCCAAGTCACCGAAGTACATCGCGTTATTCGGACACGCCTCGACGCAGCGCGGTTTCTTAAGCTTCGAGTCGCCCAAGTACGACAGGTACTCCGGATCGTCCAGCAACTCCGCGCACATCGTGCACTTCTGCGGGATCTGATACTCCTCATTCCAGTACACGGCTTTGATCGGGCACGCGTCCACGATCTGCTTCTGACCCTTGGATTTCTCCGGATCTATGATCACGATCCCATCGGGACGCTTGTATACCGCGCCGTCTGTAGCGGCCTTCAAGCACGCCGGATCTTGACAATGACTGCACGGCGTCGGCACCGTTGCCGTCTTCACGCGGCGCGAGCTGTCGCCGCGCTCCCACTCCCGTACGTCTATCCAGAATTGTCCCATCTGCGGCTGCGGTTTCGTAAGCTTCGACTCAAACCCGCAATGCTCGTCCTTACACGCGGTGTAGCAACAATAGCACGCCATGCACATGCGCGAGTCTATCGCAATTCCCAGTCTCATAGTATGTCCCCCTCCGATCAACCGTTAGCGCGTTTTGCGCGAACTTTAGCCTGTATCGCCTCAAACCCGTGACCCTCGATGATGTCGAAGCAAGTCTCCGCGTCCGGATCCGCGTCCTTCGCGACTTTGTCAAGCTTCCACTCAAAGTACTGCCCCTCCGGGATCTCACCGTCGTATACCTTTATATCCATCAGGCAAGAGTTCGGAGCCATGCCCGGCACCTTATCGCCAATCAAGCGTCCCGGCGTCAGCAGGTTCACGCAACCGCCGATGTCAAGGCTGCCGGGAACGCCCGGCTCGACGGGGTTATAGATCCCGCTGGAGCCATATGCGTGGATCGTGTTCACCTCCACGCGGTACGTCAGCCGCGCCACGCAAAGCACTCGCCCACGCTCGTTGAACAGCTCCACGATGTCGCCTTCCTTGATCCCTTTCTCCGCCGCTTTCTCCGGATGGATCCGCGCAATCAGGTACGGGTTACCCTTGATATACTTGCGATTCTCCGGGATCTCCCAGATCCACGGCGTAGAGCTGTTATGCTGCGTATGGTAGTCGAACCTCGGGTGAGGGCTGATCAGATGGAACGGGTACTTCTTCGCCCGAAGCGAGTGGTGACCTTCCCAACTGGGCTTGTATGTCGCGATCGGAGTCCTCGCCTCATCGTCCGGCGCGTAGTACAGCAGCGACTCCGACACGAACTCGAACTTGCCTGTAAAGGTACCGAGCTTCCCCTCTTCCTGGAACGGTTTATGGTTAGGCGTATCGCACGGGTATCCCTCCGCGAACCAGCGGAACCCGTAGTGACGCTCACGCTCCACTCCCTCGTTCGGAACAACGTAGTAGCCCTTCTTCGTGAAGTCCTCCCACGATATGCGATCGCACAGGTCGCTCTTCTCCCAGAACCGCTTGCACCACGCAAGCTCATCGCGCCCCTCGCTGTAGTCCTCGCCGAACCCCAGTCTCTGCGCAAGCTCCGCGAAGATCCAATAGTCGGAGCGGCTTTCCCACAGCGGCTCGATCGCCTTGTCTTGGAATACCACGATCTGCCAGTTGTTCCCGGTCTGGGAGTGGCTTTGGTAGCCGCCGTTGCCGGAGTTACACAGCTCCCCGATGTCGTAACGCTCAAGGTTCGAGCACGCGGGCAGGATAACGTCCGCGAAGCGGCTCTCGCCGTGGAAATGGATGTCCTGATTCACAACGAACTCCAGCTTCGGGCTGCGGTACATGCGCACCCACTTGTTCGTGTCAAGCATGGAGCCCATGAACGTGCCGCCGTAACGGTAGAACATGTGGACCTCGCTGCAACCCGGCTCCGGGTACACGTGCTCCGTGAACTCGAGGTCGATCCCGCCTCCGCAGAATCCGTCGCCGTACCACTCATAGTGCCCCTCGAGAATCGCCTCCGGCAGATTCGTGCGGTACAGTTTCTGCGAGACGCTGTTAACCGCCGTCTTGTCGGCGATCGGCTGATTCGCAATCTGCGACAGCGCGTCGGAGTACCCTCCGAACCAGAAGTTGTAGTCCATCGGCGCGCCCGTCGTCCCGACCCAGATGTTCTGTCCCGGCTTGCCCATGCCCTGCATCGCAAACAGCTGTACCATCAGCCGGGCGAACTCCGTACCGTTCGCCGTACGACACACTCCGCCGAACCCGCCGCGCAGTCCGCTTCCGCCCATCGTTTTCGTCGTGCCCCAACGCCGCGCAAGCGCCTTGATGTCGGCCGCCGGTATCCCCGTCTCCGACTCCGCCCACTGCGGAGTCTTCGCGAGTCGATCTACTCCGTTGCCAAGGATATACTCCGCCCACTCGTCAAACCGATGACCGTGCTTCGCGATATAGTCCTTGTCGTACAGCCCCTCGGTCAGCCAGACGTGAGCGATACCCTCGCACAATGCCGCGTCCGTGCCCGGGCGCGGTGCGAACCACTTGTCCGCCTGCTTGACCGCAGAGAAGTTGTTGAACGGGTCAATGTAGATGAACTGTACGCCCATATCGTCCAGCCAATGCCGCCACATCGTGGACTCGTTCGCCGCATAGCCGCCTCGAGTGGAGTCCGGGTCGTGCGACCACATGATCATCGTCTCCACGTTCTGCATCGCGTCCTCTAAGAGGTCAAACGCCTCCGTACCGCCAAGCCGCCAATAGTAGCCGTACGTGTGCGGAGCGCCCCACGTGAAGCCCTCCCAGCTGTCAGGATTATCCAATATTTGCGTATAGCCCAACATGCGGAAGAACCGCGCAAACGCGGACAGCTTGTACCCCAGCAATCCCCAGCTATGGTG
>JAITGH010000119.1 GCA_031280855.1 Oscillospiraceae bacterium
CCATTACGCGCTCCCGCAATTTTCCTCTCATTCCGAGTCCATCCTACTGCACTGCGTCCCACTTGAGCGTCGCGCCCGTAAAGATCGCCTTGACCTGATCTTTCGTAAGGTTCGCGTGCGTATTCTCATTGTTCACGATAACCGCGATCCCGTCAATCGCGATTCGGGTCGAGACCAGAGTTTCAAGCTCCGAATCCTTAAGCTCTCGCGACGCCATACCGATATCACAGGTGCCGTCAATCGCGGCGATCATGCCCGCGCCGGAGTCGGACGTATGGATCTCGATCGTGACGCCCGGGTTAAGCTTCACGTACGCCTCCTTGAGTTTCTCCATAATCGGCGTTACGCTGGAAGAACCCGCGATTACGATCTTGCCGGACGCGCTCACGCCGGAGTACGAGCCTGCGTTCTCGTCCACAGCGATGTAGCTTCCGCCTACGACCGCCTGACCCTCTTTAGAGAGTATGAAGCTGACGAAGTTGTCGGCGGTCTCACTGATTCCGTCTTTCTTATACGCGATGTTGAACGGGCGTGAGACCTTGTAGCTGCCGTTCTTGACGTTCTCCGTCGAGGCGGTAACGCCGTCGATTTGCAGTGCCTTGACGGTTGAGTTCAGCGAGCCGAGCGAGATATATCCGATCGCGTACTTATCCCCGGACACGTTTGTCATCATGATGTCGGTTTGCTTGGCGATGACTGCCTCTTTTGTGGTAGTGTCTTTTTTGGAGCCGTCGTCGCCCTTGACCTCGATCCCGAAAAGCTCGATAAACGCGCCTCTGGTGCCGGATCCGTCCTCCCTTGAGATGACGGTGATGTTGCTTGAGGGGTCGAACCCCTTCTCTCCGCACGCTCCCAGCGCGATGGTCAACGATAGAGCGAGAACTCCGCACAGCAGTTTTTTCATGTCGGTTTCCTTTCGATGTACAAATTACCGTTTCATGATAACGTGCGGATGTAAAGCCTGCAAGCGGCGGCGTGTAAAAAGCGTGTAAAGTACGAACGGGCGTCGGAGCGAGGATGAGAACCTGTTGACATAGGCTTTTGAGCTGACGTAAAAACTCGCGCATCGGCGTGCGCGAATGTGGATAACTTTGTGGAAAAGCCGACGAAGCGGTGTAAATGCGGAGTTGATGTGGACAATTATGTGGAAACGTTAGCAAATTGGTGTAACCGCAACGCGAATGTGCAAAACTTTGTGGAAATGTGGAAAACCGAGTGCGCTCCGGCGCAACGGCAATCGGCGGGGACGATTGCGACGTCGTCCCCTGCGTCCGAATTGCTGTTTTTCAGATGGTCCGAGTGACAAGACTTGAACTTGCGGCCTCTTGACCCCCAGTCAAGCGCGCTACCAGCTGCGCCACACCCGGATTCAGCTATCTATGCTATTATACCACACTTTTACCGATTTGTCAAGCACTTTTTTTCACTCTCCGCAATCTTTGTGCACCATATACAAGTGCGTGCATTTGGTGTGTGCATCTCTTGTACACTTGTACCAAAAATGTGAATCGGCGCAGAAAGTACTTGACTTTCACGCCGAAATGTGGTATAATAGACGCATAGGATCAGGGACGAACGATTCCGTTCCCGGAAAGACGCAGCGGCGGGAGCGCAGAGCGGCGCGAGCCTCCAAGCCGCTACTGCTGACCCACCCCGACGGCGATCAGATAGTTGCCGTCAAACTCCTCCGTGGTTACCGTGACGAGCGTCAACGTCTTGTTGACGGTTTTCGTGTAGTATAGCTCGCCGTCACGACGGTGTGACTCGAAGAACTCCGACTTGAGATCCATCTTGAACGCGGCGGCAATCTCCTCCATCTGCGAGGCGCTTCCGGCCATGTAGCAATAGTACGCGAGGTAAATGTCGTCCTCCGCATCGTAGTATTTATCGGTGACGTAGTACTCCGCAAGCCCGTGCATAAGCCCAAAATCGGGTACGCCCGGGAAATCCGCGTAGTACTGCATAGAAGACGGAAGCGCGAACACCGCCGCCAGCGGAGTCGCCTCCCCAACCGTAGTGACGCTGTTCAGAGCGTCCTCGATCGGTACCGCGAAGTTAAGATTCTGCACCGCTCCCGCCTGTGAGCTAAGCGTTGCGGTGGTTATCCCGATGACCTGACCGTACTCGTTAATCAGCGCGCCGCCGCTGCTTCCCGATGAGATCGCGGCGGTGAATTGGATATAGCTGACCGCGCCGCCGTCGTCGAACGTACGCGCCGTGTTCGAGATAATGCCGTTGGACATAGTGTTTTCAAGCCCTTGCGGACTGCCGATCGTGTAGATAGTCTCACCCTGCTTGATCGCCGTGGAATCCCCGATCGCCAGCGCCGGGAATCGCTCCGCGCCCGATACTCTGATGACTGCCGTGTCGTACTCCTCGTTGGATGAGATTACTCCGTCCACGTCGTACCAGACTCCGTCGGTCGTCTTGATTCGCGCTGACTGAGCGCGGTTGACCACGTGGTAATTGGTCAGCGCGATGCCGTCCGCGTCGATGAAGAATCCGCTTCCGGTGGCGACGGCGTTGTCGTACGCGTCGTAGACCTCGATGAAGAAGACGCAGGGCGACAGATCCGCGATCTCCGGGGAGGTTAGCGCCGCGCTCCTCGGGTTCTCCGTCGGCGCGGTGAAGTCTGCCGCGCTTATACCTCTAATGGGCGCGTTGGACGCGTTGGCGAACGCGCTCGGCGATGCGGAGCCTTTGTCCGGCGATATGTCGAAGAATTGCAGTCCGACGATCGCGACGATAAGCACGCACACCGCCGCAATCACCGGGGTCGACAGCAACTTCCGAAACCCGGGAGCGCCCTTCGGGCGCGGCGACGTGCTGCCGTGAGCGCTTGCGGCGCGGCGAAGCGGTTTCCCGCAATTCGGGCATAGGTCGCCCGCGCTTACAGCCACGATACTGCCGCAGCGCAGGCAGATCGTGGAGGCGACGTCGTTGACGTTTGTCATTCGGCACTCCTGGTTATAGATTCGGATATACGTATTATCGTAACGATGCGCGTCGTTCTTTAGCATATAGCGGACAGATTGTGAGATTTAGCGGTTGCAAGGTGCGGAAATCTTACGTCAAACCGTCCCTCGCCACCCTCGGCGAGAGCCAATGTTACACTTATGTTACAATTTAGGGAAACCGCTTGACAGGCGGAAATCAGTGCGGTATAATGCACTCAGGTCGAGTCGAGAAGCTGATCACCGCGTACGCAGCGTTCTTGTCGTCTTGCTCGAGCCCCAGGTAACGCTTGGTCGTTGCGAAGGAGGTATGCGCGTAGATCGCCATGATCACAATCGGTGAGACCCCGCGTTTCCACACATGATAGCCGAACGTCTTACGTAGCGAGTGACAGCTGATACGCCCGAGATCCAGCTCCTTTGCGGCGGCGCTGATAATACGGTAGGCTTGGACGCGGCTGATCGAACGCCCGGTTTTACGGCTCTCGAACAACGGCGCACCCGAGACGGGGTTAGAGTGCTCCACGAAGTACTCCAGCGCGGCGATCAAGTCCTTGTTCAGCGCGACGGTCTTCGACTTTCGGGTCTTACGCTCGACGAGGCTGAAGTGTCGGCGGACTCGCTTGAGGCGGAAGTCGTAAACGTCGTCCCATCTGAGACGTAACATATCGCTGACGCGCAATGCGGTGTGGACTCCCATGACTATAAGCACGTAGTTGCGGACTTCGCCTCGGTGGAAGAAGTAGGCGGCGAGGGCTTGGACGTGGTTCGGGTCGCGGATCGGCTCGGTAGGATTCATTGTTATTTCTCCCCTATGTGGTAATATTTGGTACTACGTAACGTAATATCTATTGTGTTACATCGTGCTCTGAAACCACAAGTTTAGGGGCTTCGCGCCATTTTGTGAAACTTGATTTTTCAAGTTTCTTTTTTTCTGCCCCTAATGAAACCCTGAAAACAGTACGATCAGTACTAATGTAACACAATAGATAATGTGTTACATCGGTGTTCCGGCCAAAATACATCACTCTATCAGGAGGGAACACCATATGAGTAAGTCGAAGAGACTTATGTCACTGCTGCTCGTGCTCGCGACCGTGTTCGCGCTGCTAAGCGGCGTGAGCGCGTTCGCCGAGGGCGAGGACGCGGAACCGACGGCAGCGCCCGTCGATAACACTCCCGTCGGCACGTTCACCGACGTAACGTGGGCGAATCCGTACGCGGAAGCCATCGCCGTGCTCGCGGCGGCGAGCATCACCAAGGGCACGGGCGAGGGAACCTTCGCCCCGAGCGAGAAGGTAACGCGTGAGCAAGTCGCGATGTTTATCGCTCGCGCTGCGAACGGTGTTGAGAACACCAACAAGCTGTTGCCGTCGAACACGAAGTTCACGGACGTTCCGTCGGACGACACGTACAGCGGCGCGATCAGCTGGTGCATCAGCCGCGGCGCGATCGACGGCTGGCAAGAGCTTGACGGAACGTGGAAGTATGGCCCGAAGAACAACGTCACGATTCTTCAAATCTTGAAGATCCTTGACGGCGTACTTGGAGTCTCTAACGTTGCGCCGATTGCCAACGACGACAACTGGCAGACCAACGTCATCAGCTACGCTGTGAAGCTCGGGCTGCTTGAGGACATCACGTTCACCAGCTACAACGACGAAGTGACGCGTGAGCAGATGGCGCAGTTCATCCTTAACGCGATCTCGGCGCACGGCTATACCGAGTACCAGAAAATTCTCGGCCAACCGTTCAAGTTGCCGGGCGTGTGGGTGCGCGGAGCGGATCCGCTGTACGAGGTCAACTTCCTGTCACGCGTGCAGGCTGAGACGCCCGGAACGGCAGTCAATCTTGTCACGGGCGGCATCGAAGTCGTCAACCCGTTCGGTGAGCTTGCTTACCAGTGGAAGCACACCCTGACCACGAAGGCGATCACCGACTGGAAGCTTGATACCAAGAACGAGAAAGTCGTCGGCGAGCCCATCGTCATCACCGAGGACAACTACGCGCAGTTCGCCTACGCGTGGCCGAACGTCTTCAAGGTCTTCCTGAACGGCGAGTGCATCAGCGGCCAACCTCGCTGGGAAGCGGTTGCGGATAGAGATCTCGGACGTTACGCCTCCAAGGAGTACGTCTTCGACGGTGCGTCACGAGCCGATACGGTACCGTATGGTAAACAAAACGCTCAATATTCCGCATACGCTAAGGCGTTCGTAACCGGAAACGAAGGACACTTCAACTTCACGAAGTACGGCTCGACCAAAGCGGCGTTTGATCCCAGCTGGATCGGCGCGAAGATCACGGTGTATGAGCAGAAGCTCTCCGGTCTTGGCGAGTATGACCTCGTTACCGGACAGTACAGCGGGATCGACGACATCTACGGCACGTCCGCGTTTGACGGCATCGCCGACAAGATCATCGTAACGTACGAGTATCTTGGCGAGGTTGTCAGCAGCGACAAAACTCCCACCGGCACGTACTATGATATCGCCCTGC
>JAITGH010000122.1 GCA_031280855.1 Oscillospiraceae bacterium
GAGAGGATCGCGTAGAACTCGACGATTATGCACATCGTCATGCCTTTCATCGCGTCGTCCGGTTTCTTTGCGACGATATTGATACAGGCGACGGCGACTCGACCCTGGTAAATCGCGGAGAACATGCCGCCGATCATAATCGGCAGACATACTACGAAGTACTGCAACCCTACGGTGACGGTGATAGCGGCGGGATTGAAGCTTCCGCCGAAGACTCCCATGTGGAACAGGACGAACGCCCACATGAGGAACCCGTAAAGTCCCTGCGTACCCGGTATAATTTGGTAGACCATGCATTTTGAGGCCATCTCGGGCTGCTCGGCGGTAAGCCCGGCAGAGGCCTCACCCACGATCCCGGTTCCTCTGGCGGAACCGATACAGCAAAGCATCGCGGCAAGCCCGCCGCCTAATATCGCGAGTGCGGGGCCTCCAAACGTTTCCAAGAATCCGGGTTGTGTTACTGCTTCCATTGCGGTCGTCCTCCTCAGACTATGTCGTTATATTTTGGTTTAATCGAGAGCGGCTTGAATGCGCGGCCTCCGTCCTCGTAGAACTTGCCGAAGAACTCCAGGTATTGCAGCCGAGCGTCATGCACATACGTGCCGATGATGTTCAGCCCCATGTTGAACACGTGCCCGACGATGAAGATCGGTACGAACCCCACGATCCCGGGCAACGCGCCCAGCGTGTTCACGATGTTCGCGATGACCGTGCCGGTCATCATGAGCGCCATAATGCGCGAGTACGAGAGCACGTCGCTGGCGTACGCGGTGATGTTGTACAGCGAGCCCAGTCCGCCGACGAGTTTCCCCGCCACGGTCGGCTTCTCCCGACCCTGCGTAAGTACCAGTCCGCCCGCGCCCGCAATCGCGACCCACGGCGTTATCCCAAGCGCGAGTAACGTTATCCCCGCGAACGTTATCCACCAGAACCCAACGTCGAACAGCGCGTCTAACGCTCGCCCGTCTCGAATCAGCAGGTACGCCTTGACTCCCATGCCGAAGAGTATGTGCACGACTCCCAAAGCCATCCCGCCGATCAGCACCGTCATCGGGTCGCTCATCGGATCGATCAGCGGCTTGTACAGTTTTACGCCGTAGCCGAAGAATCCCGCCACCGTCGGAATCGCGTTACCGAAGAATGAGCCGGACAGCACGCCCGACAGCACCGTTGCAAGCCCGCAATAGAACATCAGCCCCATCAGGTGCCGCATCGTGCCGCGAAGCCGCTTCACCTTATACCTCACCAAAAGCGAGACCGCCACCAGCACCAGCCCGTACCCAATATCGTTGAACATCAGCCCGAAGAACAGATAATAGAACACCGACATCAGCGGGTTCGGATCCGTGTTACCATACTGCGGAAGCGCGTACATCTCCGTAACCATATTAAGCGGATCGGTAAACTTGTTATTACGAAGCTTGATCGGGACGGCGTCGCCCGGTTCCGGGTCGGTGAACTCGTACGCGCACAGGCGCCGCGCCAGGATAAGCTCCAGGTTCGCGATCTCCGGCACCGGTACCCAACCGGACAACGCGAATACGCGCTCCGAGCCAAACAGCCGTGACCTCGCGCTGTCCGTCTCCACAAGTTGCGTCACTTGGTCGAAGCACAGCCGTACGCTTTGACGATACTCCGTGAACGATTTCAAGGTTACCAGCAACTCCTCCACGCGGGCGCGAAGCGCACCAATGCGAGAGTCAAGCTCGTCCACGTTCTCACGCGCAGTGCCGCGAGTATCCTTGAAATATGTACGGTTGAACGCGAACTCCCGCAGGATTGCGGTGACCTGCTCGTCCACCGATTTGTGGTTAACCGTCAGCAAGTACCGCGCATTCCGATCCGCACCCGCGAGGTAAATCGTTGCGAGCCCGTCAAGCTCCGCAAGTTGCGCACGCAGCGCGTCAAGGTCAACCGACGGCGGTACGCCCCCGAATCGGATCGCGGCCGCCGCAGTATCCACGACGTGAAGCGGTACGTCAAGCTCCGTCCACGGAATGAGCGCGAGCCGCTCCGTTTCCAGCTTCGTGATCTCGGAACGCGTAAGGTTCAACTCGGACTCGGCAGTCTCAATCGCGGTAAGTTCAATCTCGACGCGCTCCGGCAACGTACTGTCAAGCAGATCCGCCATCTCGACCAGCGGACGGTTGTAGAACAGCCCGGTTTTGACGGGAGCGTAGCGATCCAGCGTAACGATAGCTCGAGCGAGCCGATCGCGCAGTGCGCCAAGCCGCATGTCAGGCTCCGCCAGTCGAGCGGTGCCCTCCTCCGGCGTGGACTCGGTAAGCTGCACACAGCCGATCAGCTGAAGCTCACTTAACAGCGCGTCGCGATCCTCATGCATTGCCAGCAAGGAGACGCGTTTCATCTTGACAATTGCCATCAGCTGTTAACCACGAAGTCGACGATGAGCTCGGCGGCGGCTTGAAGCCGTTTCTCGGCGCGAGCGCGAAGAATAGCCTTACGAGTCTCGGTAACGCTTGCGATCTCGTCGGCGGTGATGTTCGCCTCGACTCCGGCTTTAGCGACGTCGATCTCGACGCGGCGGCGAGCGTCCGACTTGGCGCGTTCCGCCTCCTCACGCAGCTCGTCATTGGTGCGCTCCCGCGCAACATTCGCGGCGCGGTGCGCGTCGGCGCGAATCCGGCGAGCCTCCGACTCCGCCGCATTTATGGTACCGAATACCTGCACCGGAACTCACTCCCTCTCTATACCTTTACATACACGCATAAGCGACTGTTTTCAGTACTCTTGCTATATTATAGCACAACTTGATGAAGATTGCAAGCACATTTTTTCAACTTTCATCACGGCGGTGGACGCGATCTGACAATGCATTGGGACGACGACGTAATGCGGCGTTTTGGGATAGGTATAATATTGACATTTCCGGAACCGTGCTGTATAATATGCTCATGAACCTTTCAACAAAAACGTACAACGAGCTTTACCGCGAGGCGCGAATGCAGGGAGTCTCGCGGCTTGAGGCGACCGAGCTTCTCCTTGCGGCGACCTCTAAGCGTAAGCCGGAACTGATCCGCGATTTCGCGCTCAGCGCTCGGCTTGAGGTTGCTGCGCGATTCCGCGAGCTGCTGGAGCGCCGCGTATCCGGTGAGCCGCTTGCGTATATACTCGGCGAGTGGGACTTCTACGGCTTGACGCTCGAGGTCACGCCGGACGTGCTGATCCCGCGCTCGGACAGTGAGCCGCTCGTCGATGCCGCGCTTGCCGCGCTGACCACGCGCCGCTCCGCCGCCGACTCCGCAGACGCGCTCGACTCCGCAGACGCGCTCGACCGCGCTAAGCCCGCGAGGGTGCTCGACCTCTGTTGCGGAAGCGGTTGCAT
>JAITGH010000142.1 GCA_031280855.1 Oscillospiraceae bacterium
GGACTCGACGAGTAGGAGGGCAGAATGAGAAAGACCGGTTACAAGCATATAGTATTCGCGATATTCGCAATCGCGGTCGCGTCGATGCCGATTCTGCTGTCGAACGGAGTGATCAAGAGTAACCCGTTGGTGGTATTTACCGGTAAGTGCGTTGCGTTCGCGATCGCGGCGATCGGGGTAGATCTGATTTGGGGCTTCACCGGGATCCTGAGTCTCGGGCACGGTATATATTTCGCGCTCGGCGGTTATGGCATGGCGATGTACTTGAAGTTACAGGCGACGGGCGGTCGGATCACCGAGTTCATGCATACAGGCGGTATGACGGAGCTTCCGCTTATCTGGAGACCGTTTCAGTCGCTGCCGATCGCGCTCATACTGATGATCGCCGTACCTGCCGTGCTTGCGGGCGTGTTAGGCTATTTCATCTTCAAGAAGCGCGTAAAGGGCGTTTACTTCTCGATCATCTCGCAAGCGTTAACGTGGGCGGCGTACTCGATGTTCATCGCGCTGTCGCCGTATACGAACGGCAACGTTGGGATTACGGAGATCCAGTCGCTATTCGGCAGTATTCGCGGTCCGAAGAATCAGGGCAATATGTTCGCGCTGTTCTACGCCGCGCTTGCCGCGTTGATTCTGGTCTACGCGTTATGCTCGTGGCTGATCTCTACGAAGTTCGGCAAAACGCTTGAGGCGATTCGCGACGGAGAGAACCGTACGTACTTCTCAGGTTACCGCGTAAGCCGATACAAGAACTTCGTGTACGTGCTGAGCGCGATTCTGGCGGCGATCGGCGGAGCGATCTTCGTCAACTTCAACGGCAGCATAACGCCGTCGCAGATGACGATCGCGTACTCGATCAATCTGGTGGTATGGGTTGCAATCGGAGGGCGCGGTTCGATCATCGGTGCCGTTCTCGGTGCGTTCCTCGTAAACATGTGCGAGTACAACCTGAGTTCAGGAGGACTCGCGGAGACGTGGCAATTCATCATCGGCGGGCTCTTCTGTGTAACGATACTGTTCTTCCGCAGAGGTATCATCGGGCTTTTCACGGAACAGATCCCAAACATGCTGAAATCCTCGAGAGAGAGGGGGCGCGGCTAATGGCGGCAGTACTCAAAATCGAGCACATCGGCGTCGAGTTCGACGGCTTCCACGCGTTGACCGACGTCAGCATTTCCGTGGAGCGGAACTCCATCCACTGTTTCATCGGGCCGAACGGCGCGGGTAAAACGACGTTGCTTGACATCATCTGCGCAAAGACGAAGCCGACCGGCGGAATCGTTACGTTCTATCCGCTCGGCAAAGAGGCAATCACGCTTACCGGTATGAAAGAGCACCGCATCGTGAACGCGGGCGTTGGACGGAAGTTTCAGGTTCCGTCCGTATTCGTGAATCTATCCGTGTACGACAATATGGTGCTTTCGCTGAAGGGTCACAAGGGAGTGCTGGAGTCAATATTCTACCGCTCAACCTCAGCGGAGCGCGATGCGATTGACGCCGCGCTCACTCGCGTCGGTCTGGAGACTCGCAAAGACGATAAGGCGGGAACTCTCGCGCATGGTCAGAAGCAGTGGCTGGAGATTGCGATGCAACTGTTGCAGGGTCCCGAGCTTATCATGCTCGATGAGCCTGCCGCAGGTATGGGAGAAGCGGAGACCTTCAAAACCGGCGAGATTCTGGCGGAAGTTAAGAGCGCGTGCTCCGTCATCGTCGTGGAGCATGACATGGCGTTCGTCAAGCAGATCGCGGATCGCGCAACCGTTCTGCATGAAGGCAAGGTGCTCGCGGAAGGTTCCGTTGACGAGGTTCTGTCGAATGAGACCGTGCAGGCGGTATATCTCGGCAGAGGAGGGGAGTAAAATGCTGAGCATACGAAACGTGGACGCATACTACGGCGAAAGCCGGATCTTCGACGACTTGAGCCTTGACATACTCGACGATAAGATCACGTGCCTGATCGGCCGCAACGGAGTGGGGAAAAGCACCGCGCTCAAGGTTATCATGGGACTTGTACGGACGACCAAGGGGCGCGTCGTCTACAACAACAAGGAGCTGCGCAAGATGCAGCCGTACAACCGCGTAAAGCTGGGGATCGGCTACGTGCCGCAGGGCCGCGACATCTTCGCTCGGACGACCGTGCAAGAGAATCTCGAACTCGGGCTAATCGCGCAGGGGAAGAACGCGAAAGTTCCGGACTACATCTACGACCTATTCCCGATCCTCAAGGAGTTCGCGAAGCGCAAGGGCGGAGATCTATCCGGAGGTCAGCAGCAGCAGCTCGCGATTGCGCGTGCGCTTGTCATGAATCCCGGCTTGCTGATCCTCGACGAGCCTACCGAGGGGATCCAACCCTCTATTATCAAGGATATCGGTACAGCGATTAAGCAGATCAACAAGGAAACGCGGCTGACCGTCCTGATCGTCGAGCAGTACCTTGACTTCGCTCTCGACATCGCGGACATGATTTACGTAATGGATAAGGGTAAAGTGCTGATCGAGGGTCGAACCTCTCGCTACGGCAGTGACGAGGTTCAAGCCGCGATGCTTAACCATAATACAGAAGGGGCATAACGTTATGAGACTATCACCACGCGAGCAAGAACGCCTGATGTTACACCTCGCCGGAACGGTTGCGGAACTGCGTTTGGCGCGAGGCGTGAAGCTTAACTATCCCGAGTCCGTCGCGCTGATCAGCTCGAGGCTGCTCGAGCTGGCTCGCGACGGCAATAGCGTCACGGAACTAATGCGAGCCGGAACGCAGATGCTGTCGCACTCCGACGTTATGGACGGCGTCGCGGAGATGCTGCACGAAATCCAGCTGGAGGCAACGTTCCCCGACGGTACGAAGCTGATCACCGTACATAATCCCATCGCTCCGCTTGCAGGCGGACTAAAACCCGGTGAGATCCTGTGCGACGATACGGATATCGAGCTTAACGCGGGTAAGCCTACCGTTACGCCGGAGGTCTCCAATACAGCCGACCGTCCGATTCAAGTCGGATCGCACTTCCACTT